>VGPE01000145.1 GCA_016875645.1 Chloroflexota bacterium | reverse complement strand
CGCTGCTCGGGGAAACCGAATTCGAGCCGCCCGGGCGCTGGTATCGGTGACCGGGATGCGGTGGCACTCCCGCTCCACGCCGACCCTCCAGTGACCGGGAGGCGCTGACACTTGGCCCTCTGGGCGTTTCGCTGCGCCCATCGACGGGCATACCGTCCGCGCCAGGTGCCCATGGGGCGCGATCCAGCGCTCAAGGCGTGTTGCCGGCCGCCACCGGTACCGAACGCGCCCGGGCGGCGGCGATCAGCGGTCGCAAGCGCCAGATCAAGGGCCTTCGGCGCTGGGCCAGCCGCCAACGCCGCGACCCGGAGCCGGCACTCCCACGCCACCCACGTCCGCGTCCGTCGCGGCTCCGCCGGGCGCCCGATCGGCCAGCGTCGGGACCCCCGCAGGCCCGATCATGGACGGGGGCACGACGAGGAGGGAGACATCGCCATGGCCGGAATGATCTGTGCGCCCGAGGCGTTCGCTGCCGACGCCGGTGCCGAGGTCCTCGCGAGCGGCGGCAACGCCGTGGACGCCGCCGTCACGTGCGCGCTCGCCCAGGGCGTGCTGGACCCGCACGACTCCAGCATCGGCGGCTACATCCTGGTCAACTTCCATCGCAACACCGACGCGCCCGGTCGCTCCCGGATGATCGACGCGCCAGCGACCGCCGGTTCCCTGACCTCGTCCGACATGTGGGCGAACGAGTACATCGGCCCCAACCCGGACAACTGGGGCTTCTTCCTCCGATCGAAGGCCAACGAACTCGGCTACACCTCGATCTGCACGCCGGGCACGGTCCGTGGTCTGGCGCAGCTCATCGAGCGCTGGGGCACGATCACGTTCGCCCAGGCCCTGGAGCCCGCCGCTCGCCTCGCGGACGAGGGGTTCGCGGTCGACAATCGCGTGGCGTCCTACTGGCTGACCCCGGCCGCGCACCCCGAGCAGACGTCGCTGCTGGGCTACGTCCGGGCCAGCCCCGAAGCCTCCAAGATCTACCTCAAGCCCGACGGCACGCCCTATCTGACCGGCGAGGTGATCCGAAATCCGGACTACGCCCGGACGCTGCGCGAGCTCGGCAAGGCCGGCCCCAGCGACTTCTACACGGGCTCGCTCGGCCAGCGAATCGCCGCCGACCTGCGTGCCAACGGCGCCTACGTGACCGCGGAGGACCTTCACGGCTACGAGGCGCGCGAGGTGGAGCCCGTCGTGGGCCACTACCGGGACGTCACCATTGCCACGAGCACCTCGCCGCATGGTGGACCCACCCTGGTCGAGATCCTCAACATCCTCGAGGGCTGGGACCTGCGCGCCATGGGTCACAACAGCGCCGAGTACATCCTGCGTGTCGCCGCAGCGATGAAGGCCGCGTTCGCGGACCGCAACACGTACCTCGGCGACCCTGGCTACGTCGACGTGCCCCTCGAGTGGCTCACGTCAAAGGCGCGGGCGGCCGAATGGCGCGGGCGGATCGAGGCCGGCGAAACGATCGTCGTTCCGTTCGATCCGGTCGGGTCGCCCGGCACCACCCACGTCTCGGTGGTTGACGCGCGTGGCAGCTGCGTGTCGCTGACGCATTCGCTGGGCGGGTCATCAGGGGTGATCAGCCCCGGCATGGGCTTCATGTACAACAACTCGATGATCAACTACCACCCGCTGCCCGGGCACCCGAACTCGATCGCGCCCGGCAAGGCGCGAACGACCGGGATGGCGCCGACGATCGTCTACCGCGGCGGCAAGCCGATCCTTGTGATCGGGGCACCGGGCGGGACGCGGATCATCACGTCGATCGCCCAGGTCCTGGTCAACATCCTGGACTTCAAGATGAGCGTGTCGGATGCGGTCCTCGCGCCGAGGTTCGACTGCCAGGCCGGGGTGATCTCGGCGCAGATCCGGATCCCCGGGCGCGTGGTGGACGAAGTCGCGAAGTCCCACCCGATCAAGCGCCTGCCGATGGCCCACGGCGGCATCGGCTTCGTGCACGCGATCGGCATCGACCAGGTCAGCGGACGCCTGTCCGGTGGCGCCGACGCCGGTTCGGCGGGGATGGCGATCGCTCTCTGACCGGCGGCTCCGGGGTGGTCTCGGCCACGCCCGACGCCGCCATCGGGTCTACGAGATCACGTTCTTTTCGTCCTTGCGGATCGCTGCCTCCAGGAGGCGATGGAATCGGCGCACGGCGAGAACGATGGCCTTCTCGGTGATGCCGCCCTCGATCGGCAGGTAGTGCTCGAAGATGAAGCGGCCGGTCCCGTCAACGTAGGCGCGCACGATCACGAGATCGGCGTTGATCCGGTTGACGAACTCCATCTTGTTCTCAAGGGACGCTTCGGCATTCGCCCCGAAGACCGCGTAGACCCGCAGCCACTTGTTCTCGTTGCCCGGCACCACGTACGAGCGGTACGTCTCCACGACCTGGACGTCGCCGTCCTTGTCGATCGACGCGTCCATGAACGCATCGCTGAAGAGCTTGCTCAGCATCTCCGGCGAGACCTGCTCGGGAAGCACGATCTGGTCAGCGTCGGTCATCGGGCGTTCCTCCTGCGTGACGGCGAGTGGCGCCAGTGTCGCGCACTCACCGCGATCGAGGCGGGTCAGTTGCGATCGCGCGCGGCGTCGGCTACTGTTTGGGGGTTGGTGAGACTGAATCTCAACTAGAGGGCACGATGAGACGGTTCGGAGCGCTCCTGCTCGTGGCTTGCCTGTCCCTGGGCGCGTGCGGCCGGCCGGACGTGCCGGCGTCCTCGGGTCCGTCGAAGGGCGACGCGCGCCTCCAGATCGTGGCCACCACGACGGTGCTGGCCGACCTCGTCCAACGCGTGGCGGGCGACGCCGTGTCGGTCGCGAGTCTCGTGCCGAAGGGTGGGGAGGTTCATACGTTCGACCCGGCCCCATCGGACCTGACGCGCGTTGCAGCCGCCACGCTCATCGTCGGCAACGGTCTTGGCCTCGACGAGTGGCTCACCGACCTCGCAGCACGGGCCGGCGCCAGGGCGCAGATCCTGCACCTGGGCGAGGATCTCGCCGGCGTCGAGTACCTGGCCGGCGAGGAGAGCGGGCACGCAGAGGAGAGCGGGCACGCAGGCGAGTCCAGCGACTCCGGGCATGGCTCCGACGACGACCATGCGACCAACCCGCACCTCTGGCTCGACGTTGCGATCGCACGGCGCTATGTCGCCCGGCTTGCCGAGGCGCTGGGGGCCGCCGACCCAGCGGGCGCGGCCGGGTACGCCGCACGGGCTGCAGCCTACGACGCACGCCTGTCGACACTCGACACCTCGATCCGGACCCGGTTCGAGGCACTGCCCGAGGCCAACCGCCAGATCGTGTCCTTCCACGACGCGTTCCCGTACTTCGCGGCGGCCTACGGGCTGGAGATCGTGGGCGTGGTCGTGGCCGCGCCGGGGCAGGATCCCTCGGCCGGCGAGGTCGCGGCCCTGATCGAGGCGATCCGCGTCAGCGGTGCACGGGCCATCCTCGCGGAGGTGCAGTTCAACGACCGCCTCGCGCGCCAGATCGCCGAGGAGACGGGCGCCACCGTGGTCGCCGATCTGTACACGGATTCATTGGGCGACCCGCCCCTGGACTCCTACGAGGCGATCCTCGAGTGGGACGCAGCCCGGATCCTGGAGGCACTGGGCGGGTAACAGCGTCGATCGGCGTAGGCTGGGCGCCGGATGGACGAGCATCGGGTCTCGCGGCGCCAGTTCCTCCGCCTCGCGGGCGCGTCGGGCGCCGCCATGGCGCTGTCGCAGCGCCCGGCGTCCTGGGAGATGCCCGCCGCCGGGATTCTGCCGCCACCATCGGCGCCCGCTCGCGTCCGGCGCCTCTATCGAAACGTGGCCATCGCGGACGGTCGATCTGCCCGCCGTCTGACGGACATGAGCGTGCTGGTGGCCGACGGCCGCATCGCCTGGATCCGGCCCAGCGATGCCGAGGAAGACCCGGGTCCCGCCACGGGGCTCTCCATCACCGATGCGCGCGGCTCCACGATCGTGCCTGGCCTGGTGGATGCGCACGCCCATGTGACCATCCTCGGCGGCATCCACTACGTGTCGCAGTTGAGCCACCACCCGGACGCACTCCTCGACTACGCGGAACGCAACGGCGAGGCGAGCATGCGGGCCGGGGTCCGCTGGCTGCGTGATGTCGGCAGCCCGGTCGTCGTCGACCCGGCTGATGGCCGTCGCCGCGGGCTCGCGCTCGGTGTCCGGGATCGCTGGCGAGGGCGAAGCGATCGGCCGACGGTGCGTTCGGCGGGTGGCTGGCTGGCCCCGCCGGGGTTGATCCCGCGGGCCGCCGACGTCGCGAACGGCACGGCACTGCCAACGGCGGCCCTTCGCCAGCTGGCGGACGGCGCGGACTTCGTGAAGCTGTACGTCCAGCGAACAGGCGCGGCCGGCGGGTCACCGTGGACGGCCGCCCTAATCCGGTCGGCAGTGGAAGCCGTGCACGCCCGGGGGAGGCGGGTGACGGCACACGTCCGCGATCTCGCGGGCGCCCGGACCGCAGTCGCCGGCGGCGTGGACTGCCTGGAGCACGGGTACCGGTTGGACGCGACGCTGGCACGACAGATGCATGACCGAGGCACCTATCTCGTGACCACGCTGACGGTGCCGAAGAACTGGTTGCGCCTGGGCGACCGGTACCCTGGCACCTGGTATGGCTCCGCCGCGGGACGGCGCTACGCCACAGGGCTGCTGCGGGACGCGCAGGCGAGCGCCAGGGCGGCGCACGCAGCGGGCGTGAAGATCGGCCGCGGGCACGGCCTCGGTGGCGGATCGGTGGCGGCCGGCCAGCTCGCATGGGAAGTGGAATCCCTGGTCGAGATCGGCATGGAGCCCTGGCAGGCGCTGGGCGCCGCCACATGGCGCGGCGGGGAGCTGCTGGGGGAGCCGGCGGCCGGCGTGATCCGCGAGGGCAGCCCGGCCACGTTCGTGCTGGTCCGGGGCGATCCCCTCAGCGAGCCCGGGACCCTTCGTCGCGTGGTGCGCTGACGGGATCGCTCAGATCGTTCGCGGGACCCGCCTGCCGGCCTGCCAGACGTCCTCGACCCGCTGGAGCGCCGTGAGGTCGGCGAGCGGGTTGCCGTCGACGACGACCAGATCGGCCTGCCGCCCGGCCGCGATCGTGCCCGCGACCTCGCCCACGCCGATCGCCTCGGCCGAGCGGGATGTCCCGGCTCGGATCGCGTCCGCGTTCGAGAGTCCGGCCTGGCCCAGCCAGTAGACCTCCTTCGCGAGGCCGCCGGCCCGCCCGAAGCGCCACGCGGTGTCGGAGCCCGCGACCATCTTCACCCCGGCGCGGATCATCCGACCCGTGTGATCGAGCAGCAGGTCCATGATCTCGGCATAGGCGACGAGGTTCGCCTCGTCCTCGGCCGACAGGCGACCATCCCGTGCCCGCCGCTCTTGGAGGCCCTCGGTCTCGGTGTACATGCCGCCGTAGAGCGTCGGGTTGACCCAGCGTCCCTCGTTGGCAATGCGCTCAGCGAGGTCGGGCCGGTACGCCTTGGAGCCATCAGGGTTCCAGAAGGTGCAGTGGATGATCATGTCGACCCCGGCGTCGAGCACGCGCTCGATTGCAGCGGAAGACGTGGTGTGGGCGCCGGTCAGCTTCGCCCGCGCGTGCGCTTCGTCGACGATCGCGCGCAACTCCTCCAGGGTGAACGAGGGCCGGTAGGGGTCGGACGCCTTCGTCGACCCGCCGGTCGCGGTGATCTTGATCCAGTCCGCGCCCTCCTTGATCAGCTCGCGGACCGCATGCCGGACGCCGTCGACGCCGTCGGCCTCCTGGCCGAAGAACCACAGGTGGCCCCCGGTCGTGCAGACGGGTCGGCCGCAGATGACCATCCGGGGGCCCGGGATGATGCCCCGCCGGATGCCCTCGCACAGCGAGAACGTGGTGTGGTTCTTGGCGCCGTTCTCGCGTGCGGTCGTCACGCCAAGTTCCAGCATCCGCCGGACGTTGGCGGTCGCCTGCAGGAGGAGGATGTCGTCGGGGGTGGCGCCGACTGCCTCGCCGAAGGTCCCGTCGCCCGGCGGGGTCACGTGGGTGTGGGCGTCCACGAAGCCGGGCACGATGGTTGCCGATGGGTAGTCGTGGCGCTCGACCGTCGCCCCATCCGGCGCCCGCAGGCCGTCGCCGCGTCCGACGCGAACGATCGTCGGGCCCTCGAGCAGCACGCCGCCACCCTGGATCGGCGCGGCGTCGGTCCCCTCGAAGACGTGCGCCGCCGTCAGCAGCGTGAACTGGGCCCGGTCGGTCATCGTGCTGCCACCTCCGTGTTCGCGGTCGACCGGCCCCTGAGCCGTTCGCCGGCCGGGTCGTAGAGGGGTTCGCTGCTGACGGTCGCCGGCAGGCGGCGGCCGAAGTACAGGATCTCGACGCGCTCGCCCGGCCGCGCGAGGGCCGCCGGGAGGTAGCCGTAGGCGATCGAGCGACCGATCGAGAAGCCGAAGTTCGCGCTGGTCACAAAGCCGACCTTCTGGCGCCCGGCGAAGATCGGCTCGCGGCCCATCAGGACGGTTTCGCGGTCGTCGAGCACGAGGCAGCTGAGCTGCCGACCAGGCGGGCCGGCATCCCGCTTGCGCAGCAGCGCCTCGCGGCCGATGAAGGCGCCCTTGTCGAGCGCAAGCGTGAAGTCCAGGCCGGCCTCGAACGGGTCGAACTCGGTGTGGATGTCCGCGCCCCAGAGCCGGTAACCCTTCTCGAGGCGCAGCGAATCCTGCGCAGCGGTCCCCGCGGGCGCGATCCCGACGGAGGCGCCGGCCCCCGCGATCGCATCCCAGAGTGCCAGCCCGTATTCGGTGTGGGCATAGATCTCCCAGCCGTGCTCGCCGACGTAGGACACACGAAGCATCAGGCAGGGGATGCCGGCGAGGCGGACCTGGGCGGCGCGGAAGCGGCCGATCGTGACGGGGTCATCGGCGACGGCATCGACGACCGCCTGCGCATCCGGGCCCCAGAGACCGACACAGGCCATCGACGAGCTCACGTCGTCGATGACGACCGAGCCATCGGCCGGCGCAAGCTCACGAACCCGCCTGATGGTTCTCAGGCCGGTCCCGGCGCCGTCGATCAGCAGGAACTCGTCGTCAGCGAGACGGGTGATCGTGAGGTCGGCCACGATGCCGGCGCGCTCGTTCAGGAGCAG
>VGPE01000144.1 GCA_016875645.1 Chloroflexota bacterium | reverse complement strand
TGCCACGACAACGCGCGCAGGGGCTCGAGCGCCTGGATGAACGCCGGCGAGTAGAGGTAGGCGTCGTGGTCGCCCACGCGCGAGGTGCGATACGGGTCCTCGGGGAGGGCCGTCCAGTACGGGCGTGCGTCGTGCCCGGCGCCGATCACCGCCCAGTCGTACGGCTCGGCGAAGAGCGTCAACGCCACCCAGATCGCCGCGGCGACCAGGGCGCCGGCCGCCATCAGCGCCAGCCGGGTCGAGCGGCGATGCCATCGCGAGCTGCTCATCGGGGCGTCGCCAGCACCTCGCGGTCGAAGCGCTCCATGTCGGCGCGGACGCACTCGGCGTCGGTCCGGCCGAACGCCAGCGCGAGCTCGGTGACGCCCGCGGCCTCGATCCCCTCCGGGGTCGCGCCGACCGGCATGGTCGGCAGGACGATCGACGGGCGGATCACGCCTCGCGTCCGCCTTCGGTGTCGGCGCTGCGGCGATCGAGGTCGAGGTCCGCGAGGAGCTTCGCCATCTCCCGCGCGTTGGTGGAGCCGTAGTTCGCGTAGCAGTTGTTCATCAGCACGTGGGTTTCGCGCGCCTCCTTCGCGAGCGCCCCCACCCGGGGCGCCCATTCCGCCAGCTCCCCACGATCGTAGAGGTAGCGGAAGCGCTCCACGGTGGGAATGCCCTGCGCCTCCCAGGTGGCGGCGCGCCGGCCGTGGAAGCGCACGACGGAGAGCGCGGGCGAGGTCACCGCGACCACGAGCGGCAGGCTGCTCTTGAAGCCCTGCGGCCCGTCGACCACCACGAGCGCGATGTCATGGTCGGACAGGAAGCGCACTGTTCGCTCGGCGTTCTTCTCGTTGAACCACGACCCATGCCGGAATTCCACTGCGACGGTCAGTCCGTCGAGCGCCCGGACCGCCTCGAGGATGGTGTCGCGGCTCTCGGAGACCGGGAAGAACCAGCGCGGGTACTGCAGCAGGATGGAGCCCAGTTGTCCCGCGGCGCGCAAGGGCTCGATGCCCTCGCGGAACCGGCGCCAGATCTCCTCGCGCAACTCGTCCGGCAGGTCACGGTTGTAGATCCGTGCCTTCGCCGCCAGTTCGGCCGGCAGCGCGGCCCGGATGTCCTTCGGCAGGCGCTTCGTCTCGGTCGGCTGGCCCGTCATCAACGCGTGGGCCTTGATGTCGAACACGAAATCGGGCGGCGTGCGCTCCACCCAGAGTGCGGCCGTGCGCTCCGCGGGCAGCGCGTAGTAGGTCGCGTCGACCTCGACGACCGGGAAGCGGCTCGCGTAGAACTGGAGGCGCTCCTCGGCCGTGTCGGCGTCGCGCGGGTAGAAGACGCCCGGTGCCGTCATCGTCGGGTCGGTCCAGGACGCCGTCCCGACGCGGATCACGTGGTCGCCGGGGACGGTGATCGGCTCGGAAGCGGCGTCGGCAACCGCGACGGCGCGCTCGGCGGCGGCGTCCGGACCCGGGTCGTGTGCGCGATCCAGGTCGTCCGCCGGGTAGCCCATGGCGCGATTGTGCGCGACCACCTGCGCCGCGTCATCCGCCAGCAGCCGGCTGGTCGCGCGTACGCTGCATGGATCGTGACTGTCCGTCACTCGCCGACCCGCCGCCGGATCCGTGGGCTCCGGGTCTGGGGCGCGTTCCGCCACCACAACTACCGGCTGTTCTTCGCAGGGCAGCTCGTCTCGCTGGTCGGCACGTGGATGCAGTCGGTGGCACAGGGCTGGCTGGTTCTGCAGCTGACCAACGATCCCTTCGCGCTCGGCCTCGTCGCCGCTGCCCAATTCGTCCCGGTCCTGGTCCTGGGGCTCTTCGGCGGTCTCGTCGCGGACGCTCTGCCCAAGCGCCGCACGCTGATCGGCACCCAGGCCGCCCAGATGCTCCTCGCATTCGCGCTCGGGCTCCTCACGATGACCGGCCGCGTCGAGGTCTGGCACATCCTGGTGCTCGCGTTCCTGCTGGGCGTGACCAACGCAGTGGACATGCCCACGCGCCAGTCCTTCGTGGTGGAGATGGTCGGCCGGGAGGACATCGGCAACGCGGTGGGGCTCAACTCGTCGGCCTTCAACGCCGCGCGGATCGTTGGCCCGGCGGTTGCCGGGCTTGCCATCGGATACGTCGGGATCGCGGCCTGCTTTGTCCTCAATGGCATGAGCTTCCTCGCAGTGATCGTCGGGTACCTGCTGATGCGCGACGACGAGCTGCGCCCGGCGCCGGCGATGGCCCGACCGCGGTCGGGCCGCGCCGTGGTGGCCAACCTCGCCGAAGGCCTCTCGTACGTGCGCCGGACGCCCATCGTGCTGCTCGGCGTGTCCGTAGTGGGACTCGTGGCGACGTTCGGCATGAACTTCAACGTCGTCGTGCCCGCCATGGCGCGCGACGTCCTGGGTGTGGGCTCGGTCGGATTCGGCTTCCTCATGGCCGCGACGGGCCTTGGATCATTGACCGCTGCCGTCGCGCTCGCGGTCGCGGGCCGCCCGCGCCGGAGCTGGATCGTGGGGGGCGCGATCCTGCTGGGCGTTCTCCTGGTGGGCTTCTCGCAGAGCCGCTCGTTCACGCTCTCGCTGCTGTGCATGTACGGCGTCGGCGTGGGCGGCATCGGGATGGCCGCCACGGCCAACGCCGCGATCCAGACCGCCGTGCCCGATCACCTCCGGGGTCGCGTGATGAGCGTCTACACCACGGTGTTCGCGGGTTCCACGCCGATCGGCGGGCCCGTCTCAGGGGCGATCGCTGCATCGTTCGGGGTCGCCACCGCGGTCGCGTTTGGGGGCGTCATGTCGGCGCTCGTGGGCATCGGCGGCCTGCTCTGGCTCCGGCGCCGGCCGGCCGAGCCACAGCTCGAACCGCAGCTCGAACTGCCGCCCGAACTGCCGCTCGAACCGGGGCTCGTGCCGGGTCACGCCGGCGGCATGATGGCGCCCGCCGCCGAGGGCGTGGCCTCGCGGCCGGGCCCGCCGGGACCCTGATCGGGCCGCGCCGCTAGCATCCGCTGCGTGCCTGCCGCCCACCCGCACACCAACCGCCTCGCGGGCGAGACGAGTCCCTACCTGCTCCAGCACGCCCACAACCCGGTCGACTGGTACCCGTGGGGTCCGGAGGCGCTGGAGCGCGCTCGCCGCGAGGACAAGCCGATCTTCCTCTCGATCGGCTACGCCGCCTGCCACTGGTGCCACGTCATGGAGCGCGAGTCCTTCGAGGACGAGGCGACGGCGGCGGAGCTGAACGCCGGATTCGTGCCGGTCAAGGTGGACCGCGAGGAGCGGCCCGACATCGACCAGGTCTACATGGGCGCGGTCCAGGCGATGACCGGCTCCGGGGGCTGGCCCCTGTCGGTGTTCCTCACGCCCGGCGGCCGGCCCTTCTACGGCGGCACGTACTTCCCCAACGAGAGCCGGCACGGGCTGCCCTCGTTCCGGGATGTGCTGGCGGGCGTCGAGCGCGCGTGGCGCGAGCGACGCGACGAGGTCGAGCGGGCAGGTGCGCAACTGGTCGAAGGGATGGCCGGCGGCCGACGGCTCCCGGTGGCGGCGTCACTCCCGTCCTCCACGGTCCTCGACGAAGCCGTGCACAACCTGGAGTCGCAATTCGACGCGGCCAACGGCGGCTGGGGCAGCGCACCGAAATTCCCGCAGCCGATCGCGATCGAATTCCTGCTGCGGCGCTATGTCGCAACCGGCGACACCCGGGCGCTGGCGATGGCGCGCCGCTCGCTGGACCGGATGGCCGACGGCGGCATCCACGACCACCTCGGCGGCGGCTTCGCCCGCTACGCCACCGACGCCACCTGGCTCGTGCCGCACTTCGAGAAGATGCTCTATGACAACGCGCAGCTGGCGAGCGCGTACCTCCACGCCGCCGCCGTCGCCGACGAGCCCCGGTACCGCCACGTGGCCACGGCCACCCTGGACTACGTCCTGCGTGAGATGACCACGCCCGACGGCCTGTGGGCCGCCAGCCAGGACGCCGATACCGAGGGGCAAGAGGGCCTGACATACGTCTGGACCCCGGCCGAGATCAAGGCGGTCCTCGCGCCCGACGACGCGCAGCTCGTCTGCGACGCCTTCGGGGTGACCGACCGCGGCAACTTCGAGGGGCGGACGATCCTGTCGCGCGTGCGCGACGACGAGGAACTGGCCCGCATCCACGGGCTCGAGATCGAGGTGGTGCCCGAGCGACTGGCGCAGGCCCGTGTCCTCCTGCTCGCGGCGCGCGCCCGGCGGCCTCAGCCGGCCAGGGACGACAAGGCGATCGCGGCCTGGAACGGGCTGTTGCTCTCGGCTCTGGCCGATGCCGCCGTGGCGCTCGCCACCGCAGGGGACGCGCAGCGGGCGGCGCGCTACATCGCCGCCGCGAAGCTCGCCGCCGATCGGCTGCTCGTGCTGCTCCGGGGGCCCGACGGCCGGTTCTCGCGCTCGTGGAAGGACGGCCGTGCCAGTGGCCAGGGCGTGCTCGAGGACCAGGCGCACGTGGCAGAGGGACTGCTGGCCCTCTACGCCGCAACCTGGGACGAGCGCTGGTACGCGGCGGCGCTCGAGACCGCCGATGCGATGCTGCGCCACTTCAGGGACCCGGCCGGCGGCTTCTTCGACACGGCCGACGACCACGAGCCGCTGCCCGCCCGTCCGAAGGAATTGCAGGACAACGCCCTGCCGTCCGGCAACGCCATGGCCGTCACGGTGCTGCTCAAGCTCGCGGCGCTCACGGGCGACGGCCGCTACCGCGACGCGGCCGAGCGCGGCCTCGGGTTGGTGTCGGCGTTTGCGGCGCGCTATCCGACAGGATTCGGACAGTGGCTGTCGGCGCTGGACTTCGCACTGGCCGAGGTGCTGGAAGTGGCGATCGTCGGCGACCAGGCCGACCCCGCCACCGGGGCGCTCCTGGCACAGGTCCGCGCGGGCTACCGGCCGCATGAAGTCGTGGCCCTTGCGCCCGGCGGGACGCCATCGGCCATCCCGCTGCTGCACGACCGGCCGCTGCTCGACGGGCTGCCGACCGCGTATGTCTGCCGGGGATTCGCCTGCCGCCGGCCGACCACGGATCCAGCCGAGCTCAGCCGGCAGCTCTCCGAGGGGTTCGAGACGGGCTGAAGGTCGAGGGCGCGCGCGGCCGTTCGCGTGCTGCCGCCGGCGAGAACGCGGACGCCGCGGGTCAGGCCCCGGGGCGCGGCTCCTCGGTCTTGGAGGCAGTGATCTCGGCCGCCTCCTTGCGAACCTGCTGCACGCCGCGCCCGAACATCCCGCCCAGCTTGGGCAGTGTCCTGGGTCCACGGAACAGCAGCGCGAAGATCAGGATGACGACGAGCAGGATCGCGAGGTCGCTCATGCCGGCATGGTACGCCCCCCGCCGACGCGGAGCACGCGAGGCCGGCCCGACCCGATCCGGCCGGCCCGATACCCTCGCTGTATGTCGGAAGGCCCCCTCCTCGTCTTCGGTCCCCGCTCGCTCGACTACGACTTCGGACCTTCGCATCCGCTCACCCCGCGCCGGTTCGGGCCGGGCATCGACCTGCTGCGCGCGGTCGGGGCGGAGCCCGGCCTCGCGCCTGAGCCCGCCACGGACTCGGAACTGGAGCGCGTCCACACCGCGCGCTACATCGCCGCCGTGCGGCGATTCTCGATCGACCCGGACGGGCCGTCGGAGGCAGGGATCGGGCCGGGCGACGACCCGCCGTTCGAAGGAATGCACGAGGCCGGTGCAGCCGTGGCCGGCGGGTCCATCGGCGCCACGGCGGCGATCCTGCACGGCGAGACGAACCATGCCTTCCATCCGGGTGGTGGCCTCCACCACGCGATGCGGGACCGCGCCAGCGGCTTCTGCATCTACGACGACCCGGCCCTCGCGATCGCCCGGGCGCGAGACGCCGGCCGGCGCGTCCTGTACCTGGACTTCGACGTCCATCACGGCGACGGCGTTCAAGCCCTCCATTACGACGACCCGGGCGTGCTCACGCTGTCCTTCCACGAATCGGGGCGCTACCTGTTCCCGGGCACCGGATCGGTCGGTGAGCTGGGCCGGCGGGACGCGGCCGGCACCTCGGTGAACCTGCCGCTCGAGCCGCCTGCCGGCGAAGGCGCCTGGCGCGAATCCGTCGAGCGACTGGTGCCCGCGATCGCGGCGGCCTTCGGTCCGAGCTTCATCGTGAGCCAGCACGGCGCCGACAGCCACGCCTGGGATCCCCTGGCCCACCTGCGCGTGACGACGACGGCGATGGCGGCGGCGGCCCGGGTCACCGACCGGGTGGCGCACCGCTATCCCAAGGATGGCGCCTGGCTCTCGACCGGCGGCGGCGGCTACGACGCCTACCGGGTGGTGCCGCGCACGTGGTCGCTGGTCTGGCTGGCGGGCGCGCACCGTGATGCCCCGGACCATACGCCGATGGCGTGGCGGGAACGGTGGGCGGCCGAGGCCGCGCGCCACGGCCAGGGGCCCCTTCCGGCAACCTTTCTCGATCCGCCGAATGCGGGCCGGCCGATGGACGACCTCCAGGTCGACGCCGAGCGCCACTCGCTCGCGACACTCGAGCTCGTCCGCCGCCTCACGCTGCCAGCCATCCTCCGCCACGCCGAGGATCGGGGCTGGTGGAGCGCCCGGGAGGAACTCGACCGGCCGCGCCAGCCGGAGGCAGACGACGTCGGGACCCAAGGTACGCCCGCCCTCCACCGTCTGGACGCAGCCGCTCTGGAGCGCCTGCGGCCCGTCCACGGCGTGCTCGGCGTCGCCGGCGCGGGCGTGGCGCGGTCTCTGCTCCGCGCGGCGGCGCATGCCGGCGCCGTCATCGTCGGTGCGGTCGACGGCGACCGGCTGGTCGGGGTCGCCGTGGGCGAGCCCGCGTCAGCGGTGAATCTCGACGTGGCGCGGGTGCTGGCACTGGGTGTCGCGCCGGCCCGCCGGTGCCAGGGCCTCGGCCAGGCGCTCCTGGATCGCCTCGTCACCGAGGTGGGCGGCGCGGCCGTCGCGGAGGTGGGTCTTGCCGAGCGAGATCCCGTGGCGCCGCTCTCGATCGAAGTCCGCGCGCGGATCGCGGGCACGCTGTTGAAGCGGGCGGGGTTCCGCGTCTCGCCGGCGCCCGACCCGGTCGGCCGCTGGGACGCAACGGCGGTTGTGGCGCGCCGCTCCACGACGGTGGGCTGAGGCCGCTCGGGCCCCTCCGCTCAGGCCGGGAACGGCCGCGGATCCAGG
>VGPE01000143.1 GCA_016875645.1 Chloroflexota bacterium | reverse complement strand
GAATGCCGTCCCGCGCCCCAGGCTGCGACCGACCGAATGACCGACCTCCTGACCGAATCCTTATGCGAACGCTGCGGCACCCGGTTCACGTTCGGCGAGCCGCCCAGGGCCCGGCGCCTGTCCCGGTTGAAGTTGCTTTCGCGCGGCCTGAAGGGCTACGTGCTGAGCGACGGGGCCACGCTCCGTGACGCGCTGGGCGAGGCAAAGAACGAGGATCATCGCCACGCGGTCAGCCGCCAGCTCGAGTCGTTCCAGGACGCCTTCAGCTTCTGCCTGAGCTGCCGTCAGTACCTCTGTCACGACTGCTGGAACGGGGCAGCCGGGCGCTGCGTGACGTGCGCACCGCTCGAGTCGCCGGCCGCCGACGAATCGGGCCCGGAAGCAAGGCCGCGGGTCGATATTCCCACCGCCGAAGCGCCGGCGGCCGCGCCTGTTCCGCTGCGCGAGGCGTTCACCTGGCCCGAGCACCCGTCGCTGCCGCCCCGACCCTTGCCCGTGTCGAGTCGGCTCGCCGCGGACGATCCCTGGCGGGATCTTGAGGTTCCCTGGTCTGCGGCATCGGCGACCGCATCCGAGACGTTGGGGGACGTCGGCGCCGGGCCCGACGTCGAGGCGGACGTTGAAGCCAACCTCGCAGCGGATGCCGATGCCGAAACCGATGCAGGGGTGGATGCAGCCGCCGAGGGGTCCCCAATGGGGGCTCCGATCGCCGAGCTGCCCGCTGCGCGCGTCGATCCGGGGCCGTTGGTCGCATTCGACGCGTTCGCCCAGCCTGCCGACGCTCCGCCCGCTACCGAAACGGGCGTCGGCACGCCCCTCGCCGACCCCTGGCGTGGTCTCCGCTGGTCCGCCGGCGACAGCGGGTCCGAGTCCGGTTCGGAGCCCGAGCGAGCCGCGGCAGCGGCGGCCGAGCTTGAGCCCGAGCCTGAGCCCGAGAGTGAATTCGAGCCCGAGTCGGCGCCCTCGGTTGCGGCAATGGCCCAACTCGCCGCCGACGCGGAGCCGGCACCCGGACCGGCGATCGAAGTGGGACCACCCCAGTCGGAGCCAGTCGTCGTCGCGCCTGCGCGCACGCTCGGCCTCTTGGGGCGTCTCGGGGCGCTTCGGTATCGGGCTGAGCGCGCCGGTCACGACGAGCTCCCGGTCGAGCTTCGCCTGCGCGATCAGCTGTTCAGCTCGATCGACAAGAGCGCGGTCATGGCTGGGCGCGATGGGGAGCCCGTTCTGGCGGCCATGCCCGACCCGCTCGTCCCGCCCGCAGCGGGACCATCGATCGAGGAGGCGGACGCCCCCGAGCCGGGACACCAGTCTGAGATGCCGTCCCATTCGGCGGTCGAACCCGAACCTACGATCGACGCTCATCCGATCGAGCTGGAGCTGTCCGCTGAGCCCGAGCCGCTCGCACCGGCCGTCGTGGAGCCTGCGGCGACCGATGCATCGCCGGCGGCGGTTCCGGCGGCGGTTCCGGCGGCCCCGGCGGCTGAGCCCGAGCCTCAGAACGAAGCCGGCCCAGCGAGTCCGCCATTGCCACCGGAGGAAGTCTGGTGGATCGTTGCGCCGGACGCCCCGACCCGCAGCGACGACATCCGCCAGCCGTTGTGGGACCTGCGAAGCGTGCCCTCGCCGGTGCCACACGCCCCGGCCGCGCCGACGCTGGTCGCGCCCGGGTTCCCTCCGTCGGCCGCGCGGCCGACGGCGCCGCTTGCCAACGTCTGGGCGGCGTCGAGTCGCGAGGTCGTCAACCGCCCCGGGTCCGGGGTTCAGGTCTGCCGGAGCTGCGCGCTGCCGCTGTCCGCTTCGGCGCGGTTCTGCCGCCGCTGCGGATCGCCCCAGGCCTGACGGTGCAGCGTCCGCCAGTGGGCGGCGCGCGCCGGTCGACTCTTCAGCCGCTCTCCGACCCGCCGCCGGACGATGAACCCCTGGCCGCCAAATCGCCGTTCGACCGGGCGCTGTCGCCGGACCCAGTGGACGCCTCTTCGGCCCCGGACCGAGCCGAGCTTCGGTCCCCGTCGGCAGGCGACGCTTCATCTCCCGTCGCCGGCTGGCTGGTGCCGCGAGCGGACCGTCGCTCCTTCTTGGCCCAGCCGGTGCCCTTGAACATGATCGTCGGCGGAGCGAAGGCCTTGCGCATCTGGCCACCGCACCGCTCGCAGGTCCGTGGCCGTTCATCGTGGACGCCGTGCAGGACCTCCACACGATGGCCACAGCTGGAACAGATGTAGTCGTAGATGGGCACGGGGGGCGAGCTCCTTGGCGCGATCGGGCAGTCGGTGCGCGCCTACCCGCGCAGGAGGCGCATCCCGCACTTGGGGCAGTAGAACGCGCGCGCATGGGCCGATGCGAACCCGCAGTGAGCACACACCAGGCCACCCTGTCCGGCTGCCGGCACCGGCCGATCGGTTGGCGCCAGCCCCAGCGCGTGTCGATTGGCGACGAGATTGGCGAAGATCTGGGAGAGCAGACGGCCGGCGGTCCGATCCGTGTCGCCCCGCACGCCCTTGCCACCCCAGCCGAGCACGGCGCGCACGATCATCTCGCCGGTCGCCTCGTCCCAGTGGGACGCGAGGCCGCCGACGATGGCGCTGTAGCTCGGATAGCCGGCCGTGTCGAGCTCGCCGTCCAGCAGCCCGCAGACAAACGTGTCGAACGCGAGGTCGATGGCATCCAGGCGCTCCAGGACCACCAGCGCATGGCGCGTGACCGGTGACAGATCGCGATGGGCGTTGAGCCAGGCCAACGCCTCGTCCGGCCGCTCGATGATGGGACTGGCCAGCCCGAACTCCACGGGCCGCGGCTCGACCACCTCGACAGGATTCGTCGCCAACTCGAACAACATCGAGGGCAGCTCCTCGGTTGCTCCGGGTCGAGCGGCCATGCGAATGCCATCGCTGCTCTTGGCCGAGTAGTACAACCGCAGCGAGTAGTCCTCGCCCTCGATCTCCTCGGGAATGGGTGCGGACGCCGCCGGTTGCGCGTCGCGCCTTCCGCCGCGCCTCAGGAACTCAAGCGGCACGCGCGTGCTCCGTCATCGCCGGCATGGTAGCAGCGGACACCGTTCGGCCGGCCGTCGGTGACGCTCAGCCATGAAGCCGACGGCGCAGCCGTGTCACCTGGTCTTCCAGGTCCGCCGCGCGCTCGCGGGCGCCGTGGACGATGGCCGCCGGCGCCTTCGACGCGAACGCCTCGTTGGCGAGGCGAGCCCGGGCCGCGTCCAGCAGCCCTTCCGCCGTGACCAGCTCCCGCTCGAGCCGCGCCCGGTCGAGATCGGCGGACGACGCGCTCGCTGGACCACGTCCGACCATGGCCTCCATCTCGCTTGCGATGACCGCAAAGCCATCCACACCTGCCGCCGCGCGCAGGGCCTCGAGGCTTGGATGCGGCGCCAGTGGTCGCGCTCTCGCGAGCCGCTCGATGGCCGGCCGAAGGCGCTCGAACGTGGAAGCGAACCTGCCCGGGACGAGCAGGTCCACCGGCAGCCATGCGGCCGGCTCGATCCGTGCCTCGGCGCGCGCGTTCCGGATCGCTCGGATCACCTCCACGAACGCCCCCACTTCGGCCTCGAGCGAGGCGTCGCGTGCGCCGGCGAGCGGCCAACCGGCCACGATCAGCAGGCCCGGGTCATCCGTGGCGTGCGGCATCGCGCTCCAGATCGCTTCGGTCACGAAGGGCATCACCGGGTGCAGCAGCCGCAGGTACGTGTCCAGGCCCTCCACCAGGGTCCACCACGTGGCCTCGCGCTCCGCGGGCGGTGCCGATTCGTCGGCGAGGCGAACCTTGGCGACCTCGATGCCCCAGTCGCAGAACTCGTTCCAGATCGCCTCGTACAGGACCCGGGCGCCCTCCCCGAAGGCACAGTCGGCGAACGCCGCGTCCACGTCGGCGACAGCGGCGGCCGCTCGGGAACGGATCCAGCGCTCGGCCGGGCCGAGGTGGGTGCCGTCCGGGGCGCGGCGCGCGCTCCCGGCCGGGATGGAGCCCGGGCGGGCCCCGAGCACGAAGCGGGCCGCGTTCCAGAGCTTGTTCGCAAAGTTGCGGGCGTTCTCCAGCTTGGGCCGGCCGAGGCGCGTGTCGTTGCCGGGCGTGGTGCCCTGGATCAGCGCGAACCGCAGCGCGTCCGCGCCGAACTCCTCGATCGTCACCAGCGGATCGACGACATTGCCCTTGGTCTTGGACATCTTCTGCCCGTACGGGTCGCGCACGAGCCCGGACAGGTAGACGGTGTGGAAGGGCGCCTCGCCGGTCAGGTGAATGCCCAGCATCATCATCCGGGCGACCCAGAAGAAGATGATGTCGTACGCGGTCTCCATGACCGACGTGGGGTAGAAGCGCCGGTAGTCCGAGGCGTCGTCCGGCCAGCCGAGCGTGGAGAAGGGCCAGAGCCCCGAGCTGAACCACGTGTCGAAGATGTCCGACTCCTGTGTCAGCTCGGCTGACACGCGGCCGCAGGCCTCGCACGCTGTCGGTCCACCGGGCTCGGCGGTAACGGTCACGTGGCCGTCCGGGCAATACCAGGCCGGAATCCGGTGACCCCACCACAGCTGGCGGCTGACGTTCCAATCGCGGATGTTCGTCAGCCAGTGCTCCCACACCTTCTCGAACCGCTCGGGCACGATCCGCGTGCGCCCCGAGCGCGTCGCCGCAAGCGCCGCCTCGGCCAGCGGCCCCGTCCGGATGAACCACTGGGTCTTGAGGCGCGGCTCGATCACGTCGTTCGACCGCTGGCAGCGTCCGATCACCATCTCGTGCGTGCGCGAGCCCTCGAGGTCACCGACCAACTCGAGGTCGGCGAGCACGCGCTGGCGCGCGTCGTAGCGGTTCAGGCCGGAATACCGACCGCCCCGCTCGTTGATGCGCGCCTGGTCGTCCATGACGTCCAGGAATGGCAGCCCGTGGCGGCGGGCCATCGCCTCGTCGTCGTGGTCGTGGGCGGGCGTGATCTTGACCGCGCCGGTGCCGAACTCGCGCTGGACGTGCTCGTCGGCGATCACCGGGATCGGTCGCTCCTGGAGCGGCAGCAGCACCCGGCGCCCGACGAGGTCGCGGTACCGCTCGTCGGCAGGGTGGACGGCCACGGCAACATCGCCCAGGAGCGTCTCGGGACGGGTCGTCGCGATGGCGATCCAGCGATCGGGCGCGGGCCGGCCGGTCGTCTCGTCGACCAGGTGGTAACGAATCGTCCACAGACGGCCGATCTCCGGCGTGGGGATGACCTCGAGGTCGGACACGCTCGTGTGGCAGCCCGGGCACCAATTGGCCAGCGCTTCGGCTCGGTACGCGAGCCCGTCGCGATACAGGCGGGCGAATGCCTC
Organism: Chloroflexota bacterium; assembly: GCA_016875645.1. Lineage (GTDB taxonomy): Bacteria > Chloroflexota > Limnocylindria > Limnocylindrales > CSP1-4 > VGPE01. The sequence continues at coordinate 1,965 of VGPE01000143.1, read as the reverse complement.
GCGGACGGCCTTGGCGGAACCGTCATCCATCGTGTAGCGCAGGCGTCCCCAGTCGGCCGAGGCGCCCACCCGTCGCTGCTGGCCGAGCATGACCGGCCGCGTCTCGTCGACGAAGCGCCGCATCCGCTCGAGGTAGCGCTCACGCCCCAGGCTGGCGCGCGTCTCGCCCTCGGCGGCGATGATCTTGTCCAGCACGAACTGTGCCGCGATCGACGCGTGGTCCAGGCCGGGCAGGAACAGGGTCGGCCGACCCTGCATTCGGGCGTGCCGAATCATCAGGTCCTCGACCGCGGTCCGCTGGGCGTGGCCCAGGTGCAGCGAGCCGGTGATGTTCGGCGGCGGCTGGATCACGACGAACGGCGGTTTCGATTCGTCGGTGCGCGAGCCGCGACCGTCGGGCGCGAACACGTCGGCCGCGAGCCAGCGCTCGTAGAGCGCCTGTTCAACGGTCTCCGGCTGGTAGGCGCGGCTCAGCTCCCTGGTCTCGGTCGCGTCGGCCATCGTGCTGTTGTGCTCCTCATAGAAGCAGAACGCCCCGCTCGTCCAGCGGACGAACGGGGTCGTGGTACCACCTGCTGGTTCGGCGCCGGTCCAGCCGCGGTCTGCCCACGGTGGGTCGGAGCCCTCCCGGCGCGCTATTGGGCGCCTCCCGCTCCGGCTCGCAAGTGACGTTCGCGTCGGCGGCCACGCGCGGCTTCCACCATCCCGCACTCGCTCTGCCGGCCGGGCCCGTCGCTACTCCTCTCGGTCACCGCCGAAGGTCCGCGAGTGTAGCACCCGGTCCTGGGTGCCTCAGGGCGCCGACGGATGCTCCACGCGTGTCTTCAGCGAAAGTCGAACTCCGCCACGTGCGACGAGCCATCGGTCAACTCGACGATGAGCCGGCGGCACGTGCCCGCCCACGATCGGTCGGTCTTCCAGTTGAACTGGCACGACCACCAACCGTCGGCGCGTCGCGGCGGCGAACGTGCTCGAGGCGGCCTACCCGACGCGCGGTCGAGACGTGGCCGCGTGGCTCCGGGACCCGGTCGGGCCCCTGCGCGGCCTCGTGTTACTGTCGGTCAGCACTGGACGGACTGGTACGCGGTCGCCACTGAGCCGGAAGCGGGTTCGGAAGACGAAATCGTGCGTGGAGCGAGCCGGATGAGCGGGCCGCTGTGCGCCCAACAACACCTACCAGTCCGTAGGCTGATGGGTGGGCCCGCTTGGCGGTGAATGGTCGCGTACCAGTCGCCACAGTGATACGCGGCTCGATCGGGGGCCAGGCGGCGGGGACCGGGGGGCCGGGAGCTCCTACGCGCTCTCGCCGCGCTCGGCCAGCCACTCCTCGTAGTTGGTCTCATCCACGCCGCGCTCCACCTCGGTCTTGGTGAGCAGCAGCGGCATCCGGCCGGAGCGGATGGTCTCCTCGGTGATGATGCACTTGCGGATCTCGGTGCGCTCCGGGATGTCGTACATCACGTCGAGCAGCGACTCCTCCACGATGGAACGCAGTGCCCGGGCACCGGTCTTGCGGTCCACCGCCACGTCCGCGGCCGCGCGCAGCGCGCCCGGCGTGAACACCAGTTCCACCTTGTCGAGCGAGAGGAACTTCGCGAACTGGCGCGTGATGGCGTTCTTCGGCTCGGTGAGTACGCGAACGAGGTCCTCCGGTGTGAGCGCCGACAGCGTGACCATCACCGGCAGTCGCCCGACGAACTCCGGGATCAGGCCGTACTTGAGGAGGTCCTCGGGCATCAGCTTGTCGAGGATCCGGCCCCGGTCCACCTTGGAGGCCGCCGCCTCGGACCCGAACCCGATGCCGCGCTTGCCGACCCGCTCCTCGACGATCTTCTCGAGCCCGTCGAACGCGCCGCCGCAGATGAACAGGATGTTCGTGGTGTCGATCTGGATGAAGTCCTGGTGGGGGTGCTTGCGCCCGCCCTGAGGCGGCACGTTCGCCACGGTCCCCTCGAGGATCTTGAG
>VGPE01000142.1 GCA_016875645.1 Chloroflexota bacterium | reverse complement strand
GGCCGCGAGCCCTGCGCCCGAGGCGGCCACGCCGGCGCAGCCGGCCACACGTACGCGCGCACGCACTTCCGCGCCCGCCGTGAAGTCGGCGGCCAGCTCGACCGCAAACGCGGCTACGAGAACAGCGAGCAAGGCGGCTCCGAAGGCAGCACCCAAGACCGCCACCAAGGCAGCACCGAAGGCAGCGCCCAAGACGAAGTAGACGAGCACCACGGCCTGCTGACCGCGGGCGCGCCGCGCGCCCGGGCCGAAGTCAGGCGAACGTCAGCCCGATCTCGTCGACCTCGAGATAGCCCTCTGGCAGCAGGTGCCGCCAGACGGGGTAGTCCTTTTCGGGCCGCAGTCGGTTCGGATCGCCCGTGATGGGTCCCATCGGCTCCACGCGGAGCGGGAACATCACGAGCAGGATGTTCACGTCCACGTTCGAGAGCACGCGCTCCAGCGGCCGGACCCCGTACATGTCCTCGCGGCCGTGGCGTGACCCGAGCGGCGTCCACTGTGCCTCGTCCGGGACCAGCCGGATCGTCTGCGTGGACCACGACTCCTCGACCCCGATGGGCTGGCCCGTGAGCAGCCAGCCGCTGGTGATCCCATCGACCGCGCCCTGGATCAGCAGGACCACGTCCGCGCCGCAGCGCACCAGTTCGCCACGCAGGCGGATGGTCAGCTCGGCGTTTCGCAGGTCGGTCGAACAGCGGCCTGCCAGGAAGCGGTTCGTGCCCGACGCTTCCTTTTCGGCCTCGCCGAGCGGTCCCCTGGTGCTCAGGCACATCAGCATGTGGAGGTAGCCGGCGCCGGGTGGCGCATGGTTATAGTCGATCCACCACGGGCTGCGTGTCGTGACCGTCGAGGGCCCGCGCTCGAGTGGCTTGAGCCCGCCGGCATTGCTGATCCAGCCCCACCAGCCGCCCGCGTCGTCGTCGAAGGTCTCGCGGTAGGTCGCGCCGCTCATGTCGCACCCGGCTGGATCCGGGCCGATGGCGTTCCCCTGGGGCGGGTGGCGCCGTACATGACAGCGCCCACGAGCGACCCGGCGACGCACAGAAGGAGCATGAGGCCGGCCGTCTGGAACTGCTGGTTCCAATAGAAGCGGGTGAACGATGCCGCGTCCGTCACGCCGGCCGCGGCCAGCTCGGACCCCCGGTCGGTATCGAGGTAGCGGCGATAGACACAGTCGGCACCCGTGGAGCAGGTGATCGAACCGCCCTGGGAGGCATTGCGATAGCCGCTGTCCGCGTAGAAGAAGAGCGCCTTCACCGCGAGCAGGAAGATCGCAAACGTCACGGCGGTCACCGCCCCCGCGTACAGCCCGTTGCTGATGATCCGTCTCCACGGTCCCGCGCGGCGATCCGAGCGCTGGTTGGCGTAGTAACCGATCATCAGGCCCGAGAGTGGCGCAAGCAGCCAGACGATGGGTTCGATCGGGATCACGAGCAGGAAGCTGACCCCGACGGTGACGGCCATGCCCAGGCCGACCCAGCCGGCCATGACGGCGCCGCGGTCGGCGATGCGCCTCACGCTGCCGGCGTCGTAGCGAGTGCCTGCCGCCCGGGCCAGCGGGCCCGATCGCCCAGTTCCTCGGCGATCCGCAGCAGGCGGTTGTACTTGGCCACCCGTTCCGACCGCGAGGGTGCGCCGGTCTTGAGCTGGCCGGTGCCCATCGCGACCGCGAGATCGGCGATCGTGGTGTCCTCGGTCTCGCCCGAGCGGTGGCTGATCACGGCGCCCCAGCCCGCCGCCCGCGCCAGCTCGATCGCCCAGATTGTCTCGGTGAGCGTGCCGATCTGGTTCACCTTGATCAGCACCGCGTTCGCCGCCCGTTCCTCGATCGCTCGACGGATCCGCTCGACGTTGGTGACCAGCAGGTCGTCGCCGACCAGCTGGAGGCGGCCGCCAAGCCGCTCGTTGAGGCGAGCCCAGCCGCCCCAATCATCCTCGGCAAGGCCGTCCTCGAGCGAGACGATCGGGTAGCGGTCGGCCCAGTCGGCCCACAGGTCGATCAGCTCGTCGCTTTCGAGTGTGCGGCCCTCCCTGGCGAGGGCATAGCGGACCGGCAACGCGGCACCTCGCCCCTTCTTCGGCTTCTCGACCAGTTCGGTCACGGCGGGATCGAGCGCGATCGCGACATCCTCTCCCGGCCGGTAGCCTGCCCGCTCGACTGCCCGCAGAACCAGCTCGATGGCTGCCTGGTTCGAGGGCAGCGAGGGCGCGAATCCTCCCTCGTCGCCCTGGCCGGTCGCGAGGCCCTCGTCGTGGAGGATCGCTCGGAGGGCTGCGAAGATCTCGGCCCCGGCCCGCAGCGCCGCGGCGTAGTCGGTCACGCCGACCGGCATCACCATGAATTCCTGGAAGTCCGTGGAGTTGCTGGCGTGCCGGCCACCGTTGAGGATGTTGAACATGGGGACAGGCAGCGTCGTGGCGTCGGGGCCGCCGAGGTGGCGGTACAGCGGCAGGCCTGCGGCGCGGGCCGCGGCATGGGCGGCCGCAAGAGACACGCCCAGGATGGCGTTGGCTCCCAGCCGGCCCTTGTTGGGCGTGCCGTCGAGCTCGACGAGGTGTCGGTCCAAGCCCGCCTGATCGGCCGCGTCCATCCCGGACACCGCGGGTGCGATGACGTCGCGGACGTTCGCCACCGCGGCCAGCACGCCTTTGCCGCCGAAACGGCTCTTGTCGCCGTCGCGCAGTTCGACCGCCTCGTGGGCGCCGGTCGAGGCCCCCGAGGGAACGGCGGCCGTGCCCCAGGCTCCCCCGACCAGGGCGACGTCGACCTGGACCGTCGGGTTGCCGCGCGAATCAAGGATCTCGCGGGCCGCGATCCGCCCGATCGCGGTCGCACCGGTCATGAGTTCGCCGCCACGCCTGCGGGCCGATCGAGCAGGACCGTCACGCCCGGCAGTTCGCGGCCCTCGAGGAACTCCAGTGACGCCCCGCCGCCGGTCGAGATGTGAGTCATCGTCTCGGCCAGGCCGAGCTGGTGGACAGCTGCCGCGGAGTCACCGCCGCCGACGACCACCGTGGCCCCGCCCTGCGCCTTCTCGGCGAGGAGGCGTGCCATGGCCCTGGTGCCGGCGGCGAAGCTCGGGATCTCGAACACGCCCATCGGTCCGTTCCAGAAGACGGTGCGCGCAGTCGCGAGCGCGTCCGTCATGCGTGCGATCGTCTGCTTGCCCACGTCGACGATATGCCAGGAGGCGGGGACCTTCTCCGCGGCCAGCGTCTTGTACTCGCTGCCACGGGTGACCTCCTTGGCGACCACGACGTCGACCGGGAGGATCACCTCCACGCCCCTGGCCGCTGCCGAGGCGAGGATTCGCCGCGCGTCGTCGGCACGATCGGGCTCGGCAAGGCTCTTGCCGACACTGCGACCCTGCGCGAGCAGGAAGGTGTTGGCCATGCCGCCGCCCAGGACCAGGATCTGGACCCTGGTCAACAGGTTGTCGATGACCTTGATCTTGTCCGACACCTTGGCGCCCCCGAGCACCGCCGCGAAGGGCCGCTCGGGGTCCTCGAGCACCTGCGAGAGCATCACGATCTCGCGCTCTATCAGCAGACCCGCGTAGGCGGGCAGGAGCTTCGCGATCCCGACGGTCGACGCGTGGGCGCGGTGCGCCGTGCCGAAGGCATCGTTGACGTAGATGTCGGCGTAGGCCGCGAGCGCCTTCGCGAACTCGGCGTCGTTCTTCTCCTCGGCCGCGTGGAAACGCAGGTTCTCCAGGAGCAGCAACTCGCCGGGCCGGAGGCGCTTGACGGCGTCCTCGGTCCCCTGCCCCAGCGCATCGCCGGTCACGGGCACCGGACGGCCGAGCAGCTGGCCCAGCCGCGCGGCGACCGGGCGCAGGCGCAGGCTGTCCTGCACCTTGCCGTCGGGCCGGCCGAGGTGGCTGGCGAGGATCACCCGCGCCCCCTGGCCGAGGAGCAACCGGATGGTCGGCAGTGCGGCCCGGATGCGCTGATCGTCGGTGATCTTGCCGTCCTCGAGTGGCACGTTGAAGTCGACCCGGACGAAGACGCGTCGACCGGACGCGTCGAGGTCCCGGACGGTGAGCTTGTCCATCGGGGGTTCTCCGAGGTGTTGGAGCAGGTGCGACGCCGGGTGCCGGGTCAGCGGGCAATGCCGCCGGCAACCGGCATCCGGGCGGCGACGAAGCTGACGAGGTCGGCCACACGGCAGCTGTAGCCCCACTCGTTGTCGTACCAGGCGATGACCTTGACCATCGTCCCGCCGATCACCATCGTCGAGGCGGCATCAATGATCGAGGAGCGATCGTCACCGCGGAAGTCGGTCGACACGAGGGGCTCGTCGCTGACGCCCAGGATGCCCTTCATCGGGCCTGCCGCTGCCTCGCGGAAGGCCGCGTTGAGCTCCTCAACGGTGGTTTCGCGCTCCAGGTCGGCGGTGAAGTCGACGACGCTGACCGTGGGCGTCGGCACGCGGAGGCTGAAACCGTCGAACCTGCCCTTGAGATCGGGGATCACGAGCGAGAGGGCCTTTGCCGCGCCGGTCGTGGTCGGGATGATGTTGAGACCGGCGGCGCGGGCGCGGCGCGGGTCCTTGTGGGCCACGTCGAGGATCCGCTGGTCGTTCGTGTACGAGTGGATCGTGTTCATCAGGCCGCGGGTGATGCCGTACCGGTCGTGGACGACCTTGGCCGCCGGGGCAAGGCAGTTCGTCGTGCACGAGGCGTTGCTGATGATGTGGTGCGCATCGGGTTGGTAGCGGTCCTCGTTGACGCCCAGGACGATCGTGATGTCCTCGCCCTTGGCCGGGGCGCTGATGATCACCTTCTTCGCGCCGGCGTCGAGGTGCGCCTTCGCCTTGACCGCGTCGGTGAAGATGCCGGTCGACTCGAGCACGATGTCCACCCCGAGGGCGCCCCAGGGCAGCGCAGCCGGATCCTTCTCCTTGAGGACCTTGATCTCATGCCCATCGACGATGAGCGAGTCGTCGGTGTGCTCGACGGTCCCCGGATACGCGCCGTACGTCGAGTCGTGCTTGAACAGCAGGGCATTGAGGGAGGTCTCGACGAGGTCGTTGACGGCCACCACCTGCACGTCGGGTGCGCGCTCGATCAACGCCTTGAGCGACTGGCGGCCGATTCGCCCGAACCCGTTGATGCCGACACGAACCGTCATGGATGTCCTCCTCTTGTGCCGGCGGCGCCGGCCATCGGTGGCTGCTCGACTGTCCTGTTGCTGGAGATGGTCAGGCCGAGGCGGCCGACGCCGACGGGCGCGGCCATCTCGGGTTGACGAGCCGGTCCGCAATGAGCGGGTAGGCCCCGGCCAGGGACACGTCACCGCCCAGATCCGCAAGGACGATCCTGACGCGTGCCCCGGGCGTCGGAAACGTGCCGATGGACACCGCGTCTCGGGCCGGTCGGAGGAGACGATCGCCCTGGCCCTGCGCGATCGCGCCGCCCACGACGATGAGGCTCGGGTTGAACACGTTGACGAATCCGACGCAGGCGGCGGCGAACACGGCCCGCGCCTGGGCCATGATCCGGGCGCACGTCAGGTCCCCGGCGTCCTCCCCCTCGGCGACGTCGTCTGCGCCCAGTTCGGCGGGACCGTCGCGGTCCGCCCGCTGTGCCAGGAAGGCACTGCGACCGCCCTTGAGCGCGGCGCGGGCCCGGCGGGCAATGGCCACACCCGAGCAGTACGCCTCCACGTGGCCGACGCCCCCACAGCCGCAGGTCGCTCCCTCGAGGTCCACCTGCACGTGCCCCAGTTCGCCCGCCATCCCGTCGGGGCCGTGGAGAAGCCGGCCTTCGCTCACGATCGAGCCGCCGAACCCGGTCGAGACGGTCAGGTAGAGGAAGTCCTCGACGCTGCGCGCGGCGCCGTACGTCATCTCGGCCAGCGCGGCGACGTTGGTGTCACGTTCGAGAAACGCCGGCAGGCCCAGGCGATGCTCCAGCTCAGGCGCCAGCGGCAGGCCGCGGAAGTCGGCCCCCAGGTTCGGCGAGTCCGTGACGATCCCGCGCCGTGGGTCGAGCGGGCCGGGGGACGAGATGCCGATCGCCGTGGGCTCCGGGCTGCCCTCCCGACGCGCCACTGCGGCCGCCGCCTCGAGCGTCTCGGCGCACGCCTCGATCACAGCGGCGGGGCCTTCAGCCACGGGCGTCAGCCGGGCGGTCCGACCCACGCGCTCACCGTCTGGCAGCACGGCGGCCGCGCGGATCTGAGTACCGCCCAGGTCAAGGGCGAGGACGCTGGCGGGAGTCAGTGGGGAACCTCGGCGGGGAGACGGCGGGTCGATTCCATTCTACCGGGCGCCCGCCGGGGTTCCCCCGGGCGGGATGCAGCGATCGATGACGACGAGGAAGCGGCGTCGCGTCCGGTCCGCGAAACGACCCCCACCGGATGCCGGGGGGGTCGTTGCGGAGATCAGGGCAGGCGGTCGGGCTCGGTCGAGGGGTGTGATCCACGGCGCCGTCCGCAGTCCGGGCACGGGACGGCGGTCACGCCGTCAGCGGCGGCCGGCCGTGAAGACCGGCCCCGCGGCGAAATCCGGGGTCAGCCGCCGATCTTGAAGACCTTGTTACCGCACTTGGGACAGGTGCCCTGGAGGGCCGGCTTGCCGTTCTTCATGGTGATCTTCTGCGGGTTCTTGACTTCGACCTTCATCTTGTCCTTGACGCAATACGCCTCTGCCATGTGGATCAGTGCCTCCTTCTTCTCGTCCGGTCACGGGACCGTCCCGCGACCGTGTTCACGAGCTCTGCCAAAGTGACGGACGCCAGCGATCGGCGCGCGCATCTGCCTGCTGGCGGTCCATCTCCGCCAGGATGACGAGGGATTCCAGCCCGGTTTCGACGGACGCGGCTTCGGCTCGCTCCTTGGCGGAGCCTTCCACAAAGCGCCCGGTGACGCGCTGGGCGAACACGCTGCAGACCACGCCCGCCCGACACCGGGCCAGCGTTGCCAGGACGAGGAGGGCCGATGCCTCCATCTCGAAATTGAGCACGCGTTGGCGCGCGAGCTCGGCAGCGATGTCAGGGTAGCGGATGGGAAGCTGGGGTATGGACCGGCCCTGGGCGCCGAAGAAGCCCGGCGCGGTGGCCGTGATGCCGACGTGGGAACGATGCCCGAGTCGGTTCGCGGCCTCGATGAGCGCGAGCGTCACCTGCGGGTCCGCGACGGCCGGGTACCCATCGTGCACGAAATAGCTGGTCGTGGACTCGAGGCGGACGGCGCCCGTCGAGATGATCACGTCGCCGAGTTCGATCTCCGGCTGGAGCCCGCCGCACGACCCGACGCGCACGAACGTCGGGCGCTCGGTGATCGCGAGGATCTCGGCGACCGTGATCTCCACGTTGTCG
>VGPE01000141.1 GCA_016875645.1 Chloroflexota bacterium | reverse complement strand
ATGTGGGACATCGAACTCGAAGCGCGCCGGCGGGCCGCGGCGGCGGCCGGCGCGCCGGGCGGGCGGGACGCAGTTGCCCCCGGTCCGCTGCCGGGCGGCTTCGGGGAGACGCCGGGCTTCGCCTACCGCCCGCACCTGGAGGCGGTGATCGCGCACGGAGCGCCCCCGACCAGCCTGCTGCGCCAGCTCCTGTTCGACTGACCCGGCACTCAGCGCGCCCGTGCTGCCGCGGCAGTCCGCGCCAGGGCGTCACGCTCGGCCTCGAAGATCGTCGCCATGCGCAGGCCGAGATCTGCCAGCAGGTCTTCGACTCGATCCGGGCCCGCGGGAAACGCGTCAGCAAACGTCCGGCGCGCTGTCCAGAGCCGCTGTGCGGCCTCCCTGACCCCCGGCCGCCCCTGCTCGCCGGCCATCGCTGCCGCGTGGAGTGCCTCGCCGGCGTCCACGGCGTCCGCCAGCTCGGGGATGTCGTCAGGCACGGCCGCGTCGGCGAAGTCCTCCCAGAGGTCCCCCACGGCCCGCCAGGCGTTCGCTGCGTCGGCAAGTGCCGGCCTCCCGAGGATCCCGGCCGCGTCGTCGAGGAATTCGGCGTACAGCTCGCGAAGGTGGCCCCCTTCCGCCCCGATGTCGCCGTCGACCAGTTCGACGATGGACAGCAGGGCGCCGAACAGCCCTTGTCCGTCCGCGAAGACCCGCGGCCAGGACTTGGCGTTTCGCGTGTCGGTCATGAGGCGCGACCACTTGCGCCAGGCGGGTAGCGAGAACGAGTCCGACGGCGATGAAAGGTGCTCCAGCTAATCGGCGAGGCCGGCCTCGACGGCCGCCCGGAGCGGGTCCGTGCCGATCGCGGAGGTCGCCGGTCGCAGTCGGATGAGCCGATGGCGAAAGGAGGAGACTCGTCCCCGTGCGCGCGCCATCACGTCCGCCGGGACCACCAGCGGCGCGCGGCCGCGATCGTCGACGAGGTACGCATCGCTGGAGCGGCCATACGTCACCACCGGGTAGCCCGAACGCCCCGAGAGCGAGTCGGGTTGCCCCCACGTCCCGATCTCCTGCTCGTCCACGAATGTCACGACCGCCTCGCCGGTTTCCAGGATCTCGTCTAGGGTTCTGCGCGCGCCCTGGGCACCGGCGGTTTCGTGCAACTCTGCCGGGATGCCGAGCCGGTCAAGGGTCTTGCCGAACCAGCCCGGGATCGCGGGGTACTGCCACTGGTTGGTGAACCCCAGGGTGAGGATCGGCGCGTCTGCCGCCTGGAATTCCCAGAGGATGTAGCCAGCCCCGAGCCCTCCGCCGATCCCGAGGATCAGCGCCTCGCTGAGTGGGCGGCCGTCGTGCCCGGAGACGAACCCGCGATTGGCGAGGATGCCCGCAACGGCCGAGGCGTGCAGGAAATGCCCGCCGCGCAGGACGTACGCGGCCTCGGTCGGGATGGGTTCCGGCGTCGCTCCCGGATGGGGCGCCCGTTCGGCGGTCTCGCGAAGGAGGGCGCGGCGTGCGGCGGCATAGCGCTCGCCAGTCCTTGCCATGCGCGCACGAACCACGCGCTTGAATCCCTTGTGGGTCGTCATCGGTCGAACTCCGTCACGGTCGCCGACGAGCGCCCACGCCACCACGTCGCGACCGGTCGGATGGTCGACCTGGTCCCCCGAGGATCCCGATCCCCTTTACCTCCGCGCTGCCGGGTCGCGTGGGGAGCCGGTCAGGAGGTCCGGCGCGGGTGGCGCCGCACTGGAATCTAGCAAGGATCAGGCCACGGAGCGCGCGGCCCGGATGCTCTCCATGGACCGCCGGAGGAGCTCGAGGCCCGACGGATCGAACTCATAGGCCCAGGAGCGCAGGCGCTCGGGGCGGCTGAATCCACGCTCGAGACTGAGGGCCAGCGCCTCGCGCGAGAGCAGGATCATGTCGGCGCGTTCGTCCACCCTGCGCAGGGCCTCGGTGTCGTCCGGGGTCGCGGCCACGATCTCGACGCCGGGCGTCTCGGAGAATCGCAGGATCTGCTCGATGTTCGCTGCGCCGCGGCTCGATGCGCACACGACACCGACGCTGTGGCCGGGCTCCAGCGACGCGATCTCGTGGGTGATCTCCACCATCCCGGCCTGGAGCATCGCGACCAGCGGGACCCTGCCGCCGACCAGTGGCAGTGCCTCGTCCGCGTGGAACGCGGGGGTCGCCACCAGGTCGTAGTGGAAGCGCCCGAGCCGGTCCGCAATCTCGTCGAGCAGGGCGCCTTCGGTCTCCACGCGATCGGGAAAGGCGTCGTCGATGCGCTCGGCGTCGTAGACGGCATCGGCGCGTGTGCACTCGGCGAACAGGATGCGCACGATCGGACCGGGCCGCCTGCGCGCGCTGGCCGCGGCGAACGTCGCGGCGGCCGCCTCGTCAGGCGTGAATCCCGCGCGACCCGCCTGGCGCAGCATCTCGGCCACGATGCCGCTCAGGGTTTCCGCCCCGCGCCGCGCCGGGAGCCGGTCGGCGACGTGGGTGCCCGCGCCGTAGCGACTGGTCACGTAGCCTGCCTCGGCCAGCCGGCGGTAGACCCCCCGGATCGTGTTGGGATTGACCCGGAGTGCGGCGCCGAGCTCGCGGACCGGGGGGCAGGCGCGCTCCGGGCAGGAGCCGCCCCGAGTCGATCTGGTAGCCGATCTGCCAGAAGATCTGGGTGGAGATCGGGACGTCGGAGTTGCGCTCAACGTCGAGTTCGTCTGCCGGCCCGGCGGGATCGCGATGGGTGCCCGGTCCTCGAGTGACGGTTGACACAATCTGCTAGTCCAACGAACGTGACGAGCCAACTATAGCAATGGACGGGAACAGCCCGTGGACCGCAGGCCCCGGGCTGTTCTGTGTCCGCCGCGACGCCAGGGGGAGGAGGCCCTGGCGTCGCCTTCGGTCACCCGATCCGGGTGTTGATCGGCTGGGACGTCCGGTTCTGGCGCATCGCCCGCAGCCTCGCGGCCCGTTCGGCGATGGGCGGATGGCTCGCGAAGAGCGAACTCAGGCTCATCCCCGCGAGCGGGTTGACGATGTACAGGTGGGCGAACGCCGGGTTCATCTGCGGTTGCGCCCGCTGCCGGCGACCGCGCATCCGAGCCAGGAGTCCGGTGCCCTGTGCCGCCGCTTCGAGCTTCTCGAGCGCCTGCGCCAGCGACTCCGGATCGCCCGTGATCTCGGCGCCGGTGCGGTCGGCGAGGTACTCGCGGCTCCGCGACACCGCCAGCTGGATGATCAGCGCGGCGATGGGGGCCAGGATGATCGCGCCCAGGAGCGCGAGGGGGTTGCCGCCCTCCTCATCGTTGCCGCCGCCGAAGATCATCTGGAACTGGGCCATCTGCGCGAGCATGCTGATCGCGCCGCCGATGGTGGCCGCGATCGTGCCGATGAGGGTGTCGCGGTTGCGGATGTGGCTCATCTCGTGGGCAAGCACGCCCGCGAGCTGGCGATCGTCCATCAGCGCGAGCAGGCCGGTCGTGACGGCCACGGCGCTGTGGGCGGGGTTGCGGCCGGTCGCGAAGGCGTTCGGCTCCGGCCGCTCCACGATGTAGAGCCGTGGGACCGGCAGGCCCATCCGCTTGGCGACCACGGCGATGATCGCGTGGACGCGCGGCTCCTCGTCAGGCCCCAGCGGGCGCACCCCGTTCGCACGCAGCGCAAGCGAGTCGCTCTTCCAGTACACGAAGCCGTTGAGGAGGACGGCGAAGACGAGGGCGATCACGAGGCCGGACTGGCCGCCGAGGAGCCCGCCGATGCTGACGAACAGCGCCCCGAGAAGCGCCATCAGGGTCCAGGTCTTGAAGCGGTTGAAGAAGTCCATGGTCCTTGTCGAAGGTTGTTCGCGGCGTGCGCGACATTGACCCCGCCGCGAGGCGGGGTTGACGGCGAGAATGCCGTCCTCGATAGTCTCCATGTCAGTGATCTTGCAGACAAGCGTAGAGTCAGGCAACAATTGATGACCAATCCTTCCGGAAACATGCAGAACATCCCGGAACGCTATGCGGCGCTGCTGGCGGTGGCCGCACGCCGACTGGACGCGGTTGCCGCCGAGGTCGCCGCGGACATCACGCTGCCGGGCGAGGATGCCGCCGCCGTCGCTGCCCAGGTCCGCCCAACGATCGCGTGGTTCGTGGACCGCCTGGCCGCCGCGAGCGATTTCGGACCGGCGGCGCTCTCGGAGCTGCGAGCCGAAGGCGCGGCTGCCGCGGGTGCCGGCGAGCCACTCCATCGACTCCTGGACCGCTACCTCTCGACCGGCTGGGCGCTCTGGGCGGCCGTCCAGCCAGAGGCGGATTCGCATCGCGCTGCCCCGGAGGCTTCTGCCGCCGCTCTCGCAGCTCTCGGCCGGGCTCTTCTGCGCGCGATCGACCGTGCCGCGGCCGCCATCGGCGAGGGCTACAGCGCGGCCGAGCGCGACCTCGTGGCGCGGACTGCCTCGGCCCGGCGCGAGTACCTCGACGAACTGTTGGAGCTGCCGCCCGACGACCCGGTCGCCGCGGGGCGAGTCCGTCGCCGGGCACCGCAGTTCGGTCTCGATCCCGGCGCGGAGTACCAGGTGCTGGTCGCGGACCTCGGCCGCGAGCTCGAGGACGGCGGGCCCGAATTGGACCGGACGCTGCGTGCCATCGGGCGATCGCCGCGCCCCGAGCGGGATCGTGCCCGTGGGTCGGACCCCATTGCGACGACACGCCGAGGCCGGTTGGTGGTCCTTGCGCCCTCGCGAGGCGCCACGCGGCTCGACCTGGATCCGCTCCTTTCCGAGTTGGCCGGCGGGGTACCGTGGCGCGCGGCGGTAAGCCGGGACGTGACGGGGATCGCCGAGGTCGCCGGGGCGCATCGCGAAGCGCTCGAGACGCTCGCAGTTGCCCAGCGGGCCGGCCGTGCCGGCCGGCTCAACGCTGCGGACCTGCTCCTGGAGCGCGCGCTGCTCTCGGACGTCCCCCTCGCAGAGCAGGCTGTCGCGCGGGAACTCGGCTCGCTCCTCGCCGCCCCCAGGAATGGGGAGGTCCTCCTGGCCACCCTCGGGGCCTGGCTGGCGGCCGGTCAGAGCATCAGCGCCACGGCCCGCAACCTCGGCGTCGCGCCTCGGACGGTGGCCTACCGGCTGGCGCGGATCGCGGCGCTCCTCGGGCGCCCGCTTCGGGGCGCAACGGTGCTTCGGATCACGGTGGCGCTGGAGCTGCGCCGGCTGCTGGCTGGAGAGACGGCACCGGCGCGGGTCATGAGGACGGCGGCCCGGCGTCGCTCAGCGCCTTGCGATAGATCGCAAAGCCGTCGAGGCCACGCAGCGGCGAGTGGACCAGGCTGAGGTCTTCGCCCAGCCGCTCCTCCAGCGAGGTGCCGGCGTGGCCGTCCACGATACGGACCGAGCGCGCGGCAGCCCGGAGCACCTGCTGGGTCTCGATCCGCGAGGGCTCGTCCCAGAACCAGCCGTCGCTCGCGAACATGGCAAGGCGCCAGCGCTGAGCTTCGAGCAGATCGAGGAACCGCTCTCGGTGCAGGCCTCGTCCTCCCGCGCCGAGCCACCCGTTCGCGAACTCTTCGGGCGTGGTCGCCCCGGCGATGACGTCGACGTACGCGTCCCGGGCTTCCCAGAACCGTGCGGGCTCGATCGCCTCGGCCAGCAGGCGCTCCGACACGACGTCGATGGCGGCGGCCAGGCGGTCGAATGCCTGGCGGAGCGGGCCCTTCCAGCGACCATCGACCGCGTCCGGGCACTCGGCCGTCCAGCGGGCAACCCCGTGGACGCAACTCCACGACGTGCGCTCGGCGATCGCCGACGGCGGGAACGGCCGCCCCGCTGGTTCGGCGACGGCCGCCTCGAGATTGACCACGTCGAATGGCGGGGGACTCGTGACGCCATCGCCACCGATGAGGCGCTGGAGGAAGAGATCGCGGAACTTCTGGTGGTGGCCGTAGAACTCGCCGTCGGACGCGATGAGGATCACCGGCGATTCCTGGGCGGACGAACGGCGACCCGCGCCCACGACCGGCGGCGCCATGGGTGCCGCGAAGCGTGGCCCGAGCCAGGTGGTGATGAACTGGTCCGCGTCCACCGTGGCCGTCGGGTCGAAGGAGACCGCCGACGACAGGGGACCGTCAAAGTACAGCACCACCATGCTCCGGCCGCCGCCCAGCGTCACGCGGTAGGGCCGGCGCGTCTCGACGCCTGGGATGCCCGACTGCCACGGCGCAAGGATGGTGTGGGTGATCCCCGCTTCCGCCATGAGCCGCAGGCTCGGCAGGTCCACCGCGGTCTCGGGCAGCCAGAGGCCCGTGGGGCGCCGGCCGAAGCGCAACGCGAAATCGCGCACGCCCCAGCGGATCTCCGTGCGCCGGTCGCGGAAGGAGGCCAGCGGCAGGATCGAGTGGTGGTATGCCTGCGCCATTGCGTTGCCACCGGTGGCCGCCCCCGTGGGGTTGGCTGCCGGACTGCGATCGGCCGCGATGAACCGCCGGTACGTCTCGGGATCGGCGAGCTCCAGCCACGTTGCGAGGGTCGGCCCGACGTCGTACGAGATCCGCTCGAGATTGCCGCGCTGCGCGTTTGGCCGGTAGCACTCGGCATTGATCCGCTCGTTCCAGTCGTGGAACGGCGCGGCGCTCGGCTCAGCCGGGATCTGGCCGGTGAACGGATCGGTGCGGCCCGGCTGGTAGAAGTGGCCGTGCACGACGAGGCGCGGGCGGACGGTGGCGCTCACGCCCCGAACCGAGGATGGCACGCCGCCCTCGGTGCTGATCACGTCGCTCACCCCTCGTCTGCCGCGTGGTCGCGCGTGACCCGGGCGAGTTGGCGCACGACCGCTCTCCACGATTCGCCGGGCGCAAGTGCGACGGGCCAGCTGGCCAGCAGCGAGCTGCCCTGGTAGACACGCTCGAATCCGGCCTCTGAGTTGGAGACCGTCTCGATCGGGGCCCACCAGAGGTCGCCGGCCGGCTCGAGCGCCGTCCGCAGCGCGATCCCGATGGACTCGTTGCCGCTCTCGATGCCGTCGGTCGCGACGGCCTGGCCGGTCGAATCGTGGCGGACTCGCTCGCCGCGATGGGCGTACCAGGCAGCCGGATTCCCGCCCCCGCCGAGCATCGTCAGGCTCCATTCCAGGCCGATCCGTGCCTCCAATGGCCGCCCCGAGGCGTTCTCCACGGTGACCGCCAGGTCAAGCGTCGGGTCGAGGCGTTCCCCGCCGAGCGCGACGGTCCTGGTCACGAGGACCTCGCCGCCGCCGGGCAGCGACGCGCGGCAGGAGGCCCGCAGCCCCGTATCGGTCAACTCCTCGAGGCGGTACGGCGCGTCGAGAGCGTTTGCCAGCTGGTCGAAGCGGCCCTCGATGAACGCCTCGGGCGTGACCGACAGATCCAGCAGGTGCAGCAGGC
>VGPE01000140.1 GCA_016875645.1 Chloroflexota bacterium | reverse complement strand
TCACCGTGACGATCGCCGTCTGCCATCGGAACTGCTCGGGCTCCAGGTCGCGCAGGTAGCGGTCGGTCAACCGCCGAAGTCGCCGCGCGTCGGCAGGGTCGAGTGACGTGAACAGGGCGCGCTCGCCGTACTCCTCGAGGAACTCGCCGTACGTGCGCGGGTCGAAGTCGTGGTGCAGCGTGCTCTCCACGGCCTCGATCGCCTGGAAGCCCGCGCCTCGCACGACGTCGACGAGTTCGTCCGCCGTCTCGAAGTGCCCGGACGTGCCGTCGTCCTCGTCATCGTCATCGTCGTCGGGGACGACGATCTCCAGTTCGTCGAGCGCGTCGTCGAGGGCGAGGTCCGGCTCGAACGGCGCATCCGGCCCCATCCAGGTCACCACCGCCAGGGCGCCGCCGGGCCGGAGCACCCGGTGCGCTTCCGCGAGTGCGCGCCGGACGTCGACCAGTTGCAGCACGAACGACGAGGTGACCGCGTCGGCCGAAGCATCAGGCAGCGGCAGGCCGGCGACGTCGGCCCGGAGAGCCCGGAAGCGGTCCGGCGCGGGCGCCGCGGCGGCGGCCGCCTCGGCGAGGGCCAGCATCCGCGCGGACGAATCGATCCCGATGACGCGGACCTCGGGCCAGCGTTCGAGCGCCGCCGTCGCGACCGTGCCGGTGCCCGTCCCCAGGTCCACGATGGTCGCGTCCGGTTGCCCGGCCACCACGTCCGCCAGGCGATCGAGCAGCAGGCGAGCCGACGGCGCCAGCACCGGCGCCCACCAGCGGGCGTAGCGCTCCGCGATCTCGTCGTAGCCAAAAGCCGCCTCGACGGTCACGCGGTCGGCGCTGCCCCGGGCAGGTAGGGCACATAGAGGGGCTCCCAGGTCGCGGCGTCCAGCGCGGCGTCGAGGTCCTCGTGGGACCCGATGCCCGCGACCCCGGCCCGACGGGCCTCGGTGGCGACTGCACCTGCGATCCGCCGCGAGACCGCCCGCAGGTCCGTGACCGGCGGGTACAGCGCCCCCTCCGCGAACCGCTCCGCCGTCACGAGCCGGGCCAGCGACCGGGCCGCGGCGATGAACATCTCGTCGGTGACGGCGCGTGCCTCGGCGACGATCGCGCCCAGTCCGACGCCCGGGAACACGAACACGTTGTTCGCCTGACCGATCGTCCGGGACCGGCTGTCGGGGCCGGCGATCGGCGGGAACGGGCTGCCGGTCGCGATCAGGGCGCGGCCATCGGTCCACGCCGCGATGTCGGAGGGGTGCGCCTCGATGCTGGAGGTGGGGTTCGAGAGCGGCATCACGATCGGCTCCGCCACGTGGCGCGCCATCTCGCGGATCACCGCCTCGGTGAACGACCCGGCGATGCCCGTCACGCCGACCATGATCGTGGGCCGGACGGCCGCCACCACTGCCTGGAACGCGATCGGCTCCGAGGGCGGCCCGGCTTCGGAGCTCGCGCCTGCCGTCAGCCCGGCCGCGACGAGTTCCTCGGCGGAGAGGGCGAGCGGACCTTTGTAGCGGTCGAGGTCGTGCCGGCCCTCCGCCACGAGTCCCCGTGAGTCGACCAGGACCACGCGCCGCGCCGCATCAGCCACGGAAGCGCCCGCGTCTCGAAGCGCGCGGCGCAGCATCTGAGCGATCCCAATCCCGGCACCGCCGGCCCCGAGCACGACGATGCGCTGGTCCGCCAGCGATTCGCCGCGGTGGTGCATGGCAGCGAGCACGCCCGCGAGTACGACGGCCGCCGTGCCCTGGACGTCGTCGTTGAACGACGGGAAGCGATCGCGGTACGCGTCGAGGATTCGCAGGGCGTTGTGCTGCTTGAAGTCCTCGAACTGGATCACGCAGCCCGGCCACACCTCGGCAACGGCGACCATGAAGCGCTCGAGGAGGCGGTCGTATTCGGGACCGCGAAGGCGGGACTCGCGACGCCCCACGTACAGCGGGTCGTCGAGCAGCGCCTGGTTGTCCGTTCCGACGTCCAGGGAGACCGGCAGGGTCAGCACCGGATGGATGCCCGAGGCCGCGGTGTAGAGCGCCAGCTTCCCGATCGGAATGGCCATGCCGCCGGCGCCCTGGTCACCGAGACCCAGGATCCGCTCGTTGTCGGTCACGACGATCAGCCGTACGTCCTCGAACGGCGAGTTGCGAAGCACCGAGGCCACGTCGTCGGCGTCCTCGGGGGTGATCCAGAGGCCGCGTGTCCGGCGCAGGATGTGGCTGTACTCCTGGCAGGCCTGGCCGACGGTCGGGGTGTAGACCCACGGCAGGCACTCCTCGATGTGATCGGTCAGAAGCCGGTAGAAAAGGACCGCGTTGCGGTCCTGCAGGGCAGCAAGCGCGACATACCGTCCGAGGTCCGTGTCCTGTGAGCGGATCTGCTCGAGGGCGATCGTGACCTGCTCGGCCAGCGTGAGCGGGCTCGCGGGCAGGAGACCGGTCAGCCCGAACGCCTCGCGCTCCTCGCGCGAGAACGCCGTGTCCTTCGTGAAGAGCCGATTGCCCAGCAGCTGTGACCCGTGAAGCGGCGGCGTGATGGGTTGGCCGGCCGCCATTCGGTCAAACGGCGCGGGCAGACGCTTCACAGATCCGAGGATACGCGGGCGAGCACGGGGAAACGTACCGGCGAGCAGGCGGTGTAATACAGCGCCACAGGGCCATGTCCCGGGCCCCGGCCGACCCTCGTGCGTTGGGCGCACGAACCAGCCGCCACGCCGCCGCCCCGTGCAGCAGGCGCGCGCCCTGACAACGGCACGGCGAGATGCGGAGGCGATCTGTCGTCATGCCGTGCGGGTAGCGCATGGCAGTGCACCACGACGGTCCGGTCGTGCGTCACACGCACGGAGCGGGCAGCTGACCCGCCGGCGAGGCCCGACCGTCGACGCGGCAACCCGACGGCCGGTCCGCGTGGCTTCGCCCGCATAATGGGCCCGATGCGGCTGCCGTTCACGCCCCCGGTCGAGCCGATGCTGGCCAAGCTGTCGAGCGGCCTGCCGGCCGACGACGGCTGGCTGTTCGAGCCCAAGTGGGACGGCTTCCGGGCGCTCGTCTTCAAGGACGGCGCCGAGGTCTACACGCAGAGCCGCGATCTCAAGCCGCTGGACCGCTACTTCCCCGAGTTGGCGGCGCCCTTCCGGGAGCAGTTGCCGGAGCGCTGCGTCCTCGACGGCGAGGTGGTGATCGCGGGACCGGACGGTCTCGACTTCGACGCGCTCTTGCTGCGCATCCACCCGGCCGAGTCACGCGTGCGGATGTTGGCCGCGCAGACGCCGGCCTCGTTCGTGGCGTGGGATCTGCTGGCCCTTGGAGACCGCGACCTGCGCAAGGTGCCCCAGGCGGAGCGGCGCGCCCTGCTCGAGGCAGCGCTGGCGGGCGTGCGCCCGCCGATCCACCTCACGCCGGCGACGACCGACCGGGCGCAGGCAGCCGACTGGTTCAAGCGGTTCGAGGGCGCGGGGTTGGACGGCGTGATCGCCAAGCGCCTCGATGCGCCCTGCCAGCCAGGCAAGCGGGCGATGCTCAAGATCAAGCACGAGCGCACTGCCGACTGCGTGGTGGCGGGGTTCCGGTGGCACAAGAACGGGCCCGGAACGCACGTCGGATCGCTTCTGCTGGGCCTCTTCGACGACGACGGACACCTCCATCACGTGGGAATCACCTCGTCATTCACCTGGGAGCGCCGGGCGTCGATCCTCGCTGAGCTGGCGCCGTACCATGAGAGGGCCATCCATGGCCATCCGTGGTACGCATCGGGCGTACCATCGGACGACGGGGCGACGGCCCGTGGGCAAGCGCCCGCCGGGCCCGTGGTCAGGTCGCCAGGCGTTCCAGTTCGGCGCCCGCTGCCTCGCCCACGTCGTCTTCGAGCATGGGCTCCGGGAGAGAAACCGCCGGCCCGGCCGGCGCGACCATCCCGACTGCCCCGGGCCCTTCCACCATACGGCGCCCCAGGTCGAGCCGCCGCAGGGAGGGCGCGAAGATCGTCACCACGGTCACGATGGCCAGGGTGACCAGACCGCCGCCGACGATGCTCGGCACGACGCCGAAGATGGCCGCCGCGACGCCGCTCTCGAAGGCGCCCAGCTCGTTCGAGGCGCCGATGAAGACGTAGTTCACGGACGCGATCCGCCCGCGCATCGCCTCGGGCGACTCGACACGCAGGATCACGCTGCGGATGACCACGCTCACGCCGTCGGCCGCGCCGCTGACGAACAGCGCGATCAGGGAGAGCGCAAAGCTAGTCGAGAGCCCGAACACGATCATCGACACGCCGAAGATCGCGACGCAGGTCAGGAAGATCGGCCCGGCGCGACGTGTCGGCTGGAAGCGCGTGGTGAGGAGCATCGCGATCAGCGCGCCCGCCGCGGGTGCCGTCCGCAGCAGGCCCAGGCCCACCGGCCCCACCTTGAGGATGTCGCTGGCGAAGACCGGCAGCATCGCGATGGCGCCGCCGAAGAAGACCGCGAACAGGTCGAGTGCCATCGACCCCAGCAGCGTCTGGTTGCGGACCACGTAGCGGGCCCCGGCCGTCAGGCTGTCGAGCACACGCTCGCCGGCGTCCGGCTGCGGCATCGGCTTGCGCCCGATCAGGGCGACGCACGCCGTTGAAAGGGCGAGGATGGCCGTGAGCCCCACGTACGTGGCCGGCAGGCCGATGAAGGCGATCGCGAGGCCGCCGATGACCGGGCCCAGGATGCCGCCCGTCGTCCACACCGAGCCCATCCATGACGCGCCACGCGACGCGTGCTCGATGGGGATGACCTGCGCCTCGAACGCCGCCAGGGCGGGCCGCTCGAACCCCGCCGCCAGCCCGATCGCGAACACCACGGAAAGGATCAGCGGCAGGCCGACCAGTGCCGGATTGAGCGAGATGACGGCCAGGGTGAGCGTTCCAACGACCAGCAGGCCGCTGGTGATGAGGATGATCGTGCGCCGGTCGCGGCGATCGGCGAGATGGCCACCGACGAGCATCAGCCCGAGGGCCGGGATCGCCTCCACCAGGCCCAGGAGCCCCAGCGCCAGCGGGTCGCGGGTGACCTCGTAGGTCTGGAACGCGACGACGGTGGCCAGAGCGCTGATGCCCAGCGCATTGGTGAACCGCGCGCCGAGCAGGGCGCGGAACTCGGGCAGGGAGAGGACGCTGGATGCCCCGGGGGATCTCACCGGGTCAGGGTAGTGGCGGTCGCGGCCAGCCACCGAGCCCGGTGGCAGCGCCCGTCAGGCGACCGCAGGCTCCCAGGGTCCCTCGCCGATGCCGAGTTCCTCGAGCAGGTCGTCGACCTCGCGGGCGAGGAGCGGATCGACGTTGGACGGTCGGCGGATCGCGGTGTGCGACACGATGCCCCGACGCGCGAGGATTTGGAGCTGGGCGGCAAAGAACGAGTCGAGGCCGCGACCGGCGATCGCCAGCAGCGGCAGGTACCGGTTGAAGAGGCGGCGGGCGCCGTCGCGGTCGCCCGAACGATGGCGCCCGTGGACGGCCAGAAACAGTTCTGCCATCGCGACGCCCGGCACCGTGCCGTCCGCCCCGCGCTCCAGCTCGTGGTAGAAGTCCACGCCGCCCGCCCCGCCGAGGACCGCGGCGTCCCCATGGTCGAGTGCGGCCACCGCGCCCACCTTTGGTGCGGGCGGCGCCGTCTCGATCTTGAGCGCGGCGACTTCGGGGATCTCCAGTGCCAGCCGTGCCAGCAACTCGGCCGACATGGTCGTGCCCGTGAAGCCCGGGGCGTCCTGCACGACGATCGGCACGCCGGTCTCGCGCCCGATTGCGGTGTAGTAGTCCAGCAGGTCCGCCGGCGTCGGCGAGCTCGACGCGGCGGGCGGGATGACCATCAGGATGCCGGCCCCGGCTTCGACGGCCGCGGCGGCGCGATCCAGCGCAGATCGGACCGAGTTCCCGCCGGCGCTGGCCATCACCGGGACGCGCCGGGCGGCAGCGTCGGCGACGACGCGGACCAGGGCGTCTCGTTCGGGCTCCGTCAGGCGGACGATGTCGCTGCCGAAGCCGATCCCGACCGCGGTCACGGCCAGGCGCGCGAGGTGGTCCACCTGGCGAGCGACATCGTCGAACGCGACTCGGTCAGCCGCGTCGTAGGCCGTTGCGAGGATCGGGATGATGCCCCCGAGGGCGGGTCTGACGGTCATCAGAGGGGCTCCGGCAGGCGGGTGCCTACTCGCCGCCGCCCAGGCCGGCCAGGTACGACTCGCCCGCGTCCCAGCGACGGAAGATCTCCTGCTCCTCGGCCAGGATCTCCCGGGCGGCCGCGATCGCGGCCGGGGCGTCCTCGCGCCGGCAGACCACGATGCCGTCCTCATCCGCCACGACGAGGTCCCCCTGGAGCACGGTCACGCCGCCGACCGTGATCGGCTGGCCCGTGTCCGCGCCCACGTAGCCCTCCGGAAGTCGCTCGATGACGAATGAGTCCGTCGAGATGCCGCGGGAGAACATCTGGTAGCCCTGCTCGCGAACCTCCGCGAGGTCGCGGATCGTGCCGTCGGTGATCGTGCCCGCAAGGCCGGCGTGGACATACGAGCGGGCCGCACCGCCCCCGATCGGGGAGCGCGTGCCCAACCCGTGCTCCACCATGAGCACCGGGCTCGGAACGGTGGCGGCGTAGCGGAACGCCACGTCGTACACGGACGAGACGGCCGCCTGGGGCGTGGGGTAGTAGCGCAACCGGAAGGTGACCACCGTGCCTGCGATGCGTCTGCCCGGATCAAGCGGCCGCAGCGCGTGATCGGGGATCCGGCGCGGCAGGCCCGCCTTCTGGGCACCGTCGGCGATGAAGGGTGAGCCGAGCTCCAGGAACGCCCGGATCAACTCGTCGGTTGGCATGGGTCACCTGCTCCGATGGCTCGATCGTGTCGGCTCTGGGACGCCGGTAGCGCGATCACCAGGGCTCGGATGGTATCGCCCGTCATTCGGCACGATCGGACTGCGCTGCGTTGCGAGGGACGTCACCGGCCGAGCTCGTGCGCCCGGCGCACGACCCGACCGCCACGCTGCGCTGCAATGCGTCCGGTGCACGGCAGGACAGCGGATCGGCTCGCAGCCGGCGTCCCCGTCGTCGGAGCGTGCCGCTGGTGCATGCAGCGACCGCGTTGCCGCTGGTAGGTGCATGTGGCGCACGACGGTTCCGATCTGCAGTCGGCGCCGAGCCCGGCGGGTGGAGCCGACGCTCGGATTTGAACCGAGGACCTGCTGTTTACGAAACAGCTGCTCTGCCGCTGAGCTACGTCGGCGCGGCGGCGAGGATAGCACCAACCGGCTCAGGTCCTGCGGCGACCCGGCCCGACGGTGCTCCCCGCTCGCGACCGGAATCCCGTGCGGCTGCGTCGCCTCGCGCCGAGGGGGCGCGGGCAGGACGATCTGCACGATGGCCCCGGTCCGGCAGGAGTGCTACGGTTGCCGCGCAGCCCGTCATCGCCGC
>VGPE01000139.1 GCA_016875645.1 Chloroflexota bacterium | reverse complement strand
CGATCCGCTCGCAACGACCCGGATCGCCGGGCAGCAGGACGTAGCGACCGACGTCGCCGGGGCCGAGCGCGATGTGGTGCTGGACCGCCCGTTCGCTCACGATCAGCTCGACATCAGCGCGACGCGTCTGCGCCGGCTGCCGCTCGCGCTCGATCGTCGGCGATGAGCCGACGGAGGCCAAGGATCGCCGCGTCGACGACGCGCTCGACATCACCTGCGGCCCGCTCCCCGGCCGTGGGCGGTCGGTGGTCCATGTTCTGGAACACGAGCATCACGCCGCCTGCGCGCACCCGCAGCGTGGATGCGACGACGAACAGCGTGGCCGCCTCCATCTCCGAGCAGATCGCCCCGCCGGCCATCCAGGCATCCCAGCGCCGGCCGAGCTCGGCCGCGATCGGCATCCGCTGCGGCTCGTGCTGCCCGTAGAAGCTGTCCTTGCTCTGGGCGACGCCGACGTGGAACGGGTGGCCGGCCGCCCGGGCGCCGTCGCGCAGCGCCACCGTGACATCGATGTCGGCGACTGCCGGGAACTCGATCGGCAGGTAATGCCGGCTCGTGCCCTCGTCGCGGATGGCCCCCGAGACGACAGCGATGTCCCCGGTCCGGAGGTGCCGCTGCATCGCGCCGGACGTCCCGACCCGGATGAACGTGTCCGCCCCGGCCGCCGCGAGCTCCTCGACCGCGATCGCCGTCGAGGGACAGCCGATGCCCGTCGAGGTGCATGACACGGGCACCCCATCGAGCGAGCCTGTCCAGGTCGTGTACTCGCGATGGGACGCGACGAACCGCGGATCGTCGAACCGCCGGGCGATGACCTCGACGCGACCGGGGTCGCCGGGCAGGAGGACGTACCGACCCACATCGCCGGCCCGGATCCCGAGGTGGTGGAGCCGCCCGTCGGCTTCGAAGACCGCCATCGCCGGACCTCCCGACCCTACGAGCGTGCGATCGCGAGGAGCGCGGCCACGATGATCCCGACGAACATCACGGCGGCGACGATGAAGATCGCGACGGTCGCCCACACGGGCAGGACGATGACCGGCGTCGCGTCAGCGCTCCACCAGATGAGCCCGACGACGGTGCCGGCGAGGCCCACCGCGAGCCCGAGGATCGCGACGGCCCGGTCGAGCCGACCGAAGCGGACCTGGCGGTACGACGTCTTCTGTCCGCTCGAGCCGAAGGCCCGGGATTCGAGGCTGATCGAGAGCTGCTGGACCCGCTCGAAGGCGCCTGCGAAGACCGGCACGAACGAGGGCACCACCGAGCCGAAGCCGTGGCTCTTCATGCCCCGGGATCGCTGGGCCGAGAGGACGATCTGGACCTCGCGCTGGAGGACGGGGATGAGTTGGAGGGTCATGGAGACCATGAAGTTGAGCATGTACGGGACGCGCAGCCGGGCGAAGGCGGAGAACAGGTCGGCGGGGTTCGTGGTGATCAGGGCGAGGATCGCGATGACCTCCATCGAGAGCACTCTGGAGGTGAGCGAGAGGCCGTGGCTGATCCCCTCCTGGTAGATCACGAGCGGCCCGATCGTCGTGGCTGGCGTGCAGTCATCCGAGCAGACGGCCGGCGCGATGGCCTGGATGACGAGCATCGAGGCCGTCACCGGAGTGAACACGAGCAGGACCTTCAGGATCGGCGTGAGCAGGCCGGCCGTCATGGCCATGACGAGCCCGGCGAGGACGATGGCGAACAGCGGCACCGGGTTGTACGAGGCGAAGGCGAAGCACATGATCGCGACGAGCCAGGCGAGCTTCGCGATCGGGCTCAGCCGGTGGAGCCAGGAAGCGCCCCGGACATGGAGCATCGCGGTCTGGATTTGCATCGCTCAGGCCTCCCCGCTGCCGGTGCCCGCGGATCCCACGGCGCCCCCGAACTCCCCGACAAGCTCGCCCACCGCCAGGGCCGCCGGACGCCCGGTCCGGCCGGGCAGCGCGAGCGAGAGCTGCGTGATCTGGGGCGGTGCGAGGTGCGTCCGCTCCATCGCGGCCCGGTCCGCGAACACCTCGCGCGGGGTCCCATCGGCGATGAGTCGTCCGTTCCACATGACGATGAGCCGCTCGCTGACGTCCGCGAGGAGCGGCATGTCGTGGGCCACGCAAACCACCGTCGAGCCGCGGTCTCGCAGGCGCCGGATGAGGCGGTTGATCGTGCTCGTCGTCCGGTGATCCTGCCCGGTCGTCGGCTCGTCGAGGATGAACACCCGCGGGCGCATCGTGAAGATCGAGGCGATGCCCACGAGCTTGCGGAGCGGGAAACTGATCCGGTACGGGTGGAGCGCCAGGATGTCGGCGAGTCCGAAGAACTCGACGGCCTCGGCGACCCGCTCGGGGATCTCCGCCTCGGGCACCCCGATGTTCCGCGGCCCGAACGCCAGCTCATCGGCGACGGTCGGCGCGAACAGCTGGTGATTCGGGTTCTGGAACACGTACCCGACGTCCCCTGCCAACTCCTGGACACTCGCCTTCGCGGTATCGCGGCCATCCACGAGGACGCGACCGGAGTTGGGCTTGAGGAGCCCGTTCATCAGCTTCGTGAGCGTCGTCTTGCCGGAGCCGTTCTGGCCGACGACCCCGAGGCTCTGGCCCTCGGGGATCTCGACCGTGATCTCCTCGAGCGCGACGACACCGCCTCGGGGGTAGACGTAACGCGCCCGGTCGATCCCGACGACGGCGCTCACTGGCCGTCCCCGACCCAAGCGACCGCCTCGGCGAGCGTCACGGGCAGCGGACCCCGTCGGGCGGCAGCGGACTGGCCTCGGACGGCGTGGGCGAACTCGGCCACCTGGGGAACCCGCAGGCCGAGTCGCGCCATCGTCTCCACCTCGCCGAACACCTCGGACGGCGTGCCCTGGAGCGCGATCCGGCCCTCGTCGAGCACGATGATGCGGTCGGCATACTCGGCCAACACCTCGACCTCGTGCTCCGCGACGATGATCGTCATCCCCGCCTCCCGGTTGAGGCGGCGGGCGATCTCGAAGACCTCCTCCTTCCCGATCGGGTCGAGGTTGGACGTCGGTTCGTCCATGAACAGGATCGAGGGCCGCATCGCCAGGGTCGAGGCGATCGCGAGCCGCTGCTGCTGCCCGCCCGAGAGCGCCATCGGCGAACGCTCGTCGAAGCCGGCGAGCCCGACGAGTTCGAGGGCCTCGGCGACGCGGGGGACCATCTCCTCGTAGGGAAGGCCGACGTTCTCGAGGCCGAGTGCGACCTCCTCGCCGGCGGTGACCTGACTCATCTGGAACTCGGGGTTGTCGAAGACCATGCCCACCGTCCGGGCCATCTCTCGGACGGGCGTCGTCCAGGGGTCACGGCCGTCGATCCGGACGGCCCCCGAACCCTGGCCCATGAGCATGTGCGGGATGATCCCGTTCAGGCACAGCCCGAGGGTGGTCTTCCCGGCACCGTTGAGCCCCACGATCCCGACGTACTCGCCGCGGCCGATCTGCAGGCTGACCCCGGCGAGGGCCGGCCGCGTCCCGTGGGTGTACGTGAACTCGAGCTTGGTGATGCTGATGATGGGCTCGTCGGTCATCGGATCCTCAGGTTCGGAAGCGCAGGACGCCGTCCCGCCGGGTCGGTGGGCCGACCCGGCGGGACGATGGATGGTTCGTGGACAGGTGCCGGCGGTCAGTCCTTGATGAAGAAGGACAGGACGCCGGCGGCGATCACGAACAGGCCGATCAGGACGTTCATGCCGTAGAGCACGAACGCCGCGCTGCCGCCGCCCGCGACAGAGGGCAGCTGGTCGACCACGCCGGGCAGGACCGCGGCGAGGATGCCCAGGGCGATGATCCCGGCGCCGAGCCCCTCGCGGGGTCCGACGCTCCGGCCGCTGGTGTCGTTCATCTTGTTCGCTCCTCGGTCAGGCGGGCTTCGGCGCCAGGATGAGCATGTACACGAGCAGGAAGGCGACGCCGATGACGATCCCGATGACCGAGACCAGCACCTTCGACATGCCCTGCTGCTGCGGCAGCGTCACCCCCGACGTGAGGTTGGAGGGCAGGGCCTGGATGATCGCCAGCCCCACGTAGCCCGAGATGATCTTGTCGGCGAGCGACACGATCACATTCGAGGCGAAGACCGCGGTGATCAGATTCTGGCCGGCCTGGGCGAACGCCGCGGTGATCGCGTCGGACGAGTGGCCCGTCGCGCCGCCGAACACGAAGATGACGATCGGCGCCGCGACGGCCGAGACCGCGAGCGCCACGAGGACGTTCAGGCCGAAGTACTTGATCGTCGAGCCGCCGAGGCCCAACGACCGGACACCGTAGCCCCAGACGAGAGCGCCGGCCACGTTCGCGAGGGCGAACGGGATGCCGATCGGGCCGTTGATGACGGAGCCACCGACGTTCGTGATGACGCCGACGAGGGCGCCCCACCACGGGCCGAGCAGGATCGCCGCGACACAGGTCCCGATCATGTCGAGGAATGTCGGCAGCTTCAGTGCGCCGTTGATGGTGCCGCCGACGATGTTGAGGGCGGCGGCCACCGGCACGAGGGTGACCACCAACGTGAGCGGGATCCGGTTCGAACCGGACCCCATGGACGAAGTCGTCGCTGTCATGTCTGTTGCGGATCCCTCCCTGAAGTACCCGGCGGGCGCCTCCTCGGCCCGCGGGACGCGCTTAGACGGAGCGCCTCCATCGATCAGCCCGCGGCCTCACCTCCCTCCGGTCCCGACCGGCCAGGTGGTCCGAGTGCGACCACCCGCGTCATGGCGATCAATACATCACCGTCCTGGTGAGGTGATGGGGCCAGACGGTCGCATGGAACGGCCGCCAGAACCGGTAGTCGACCTGGGGGATGACGAGGGCCATCCCCGCCGGCCGGATCCGGTTGATCTCCTCGGTCAGGAGGGCGGTCGCGTAGAGGGTGTGGGCGCGGATCTCGATCTCTTCGTCGGAGTCGCGGCCGATCTCGTCGCCGGCGTTGATCCGGGCTTCCAGCTCCGGGGTGTACGAGGTCATGCCCATGAGCCGGAGCGCCACCGGGACGATGTAGTCGGCGAAGGCCGTCATGTCCGAGAGGTCCTCCACCCGGAACGTTCCGAACGGGGCGAGGACGGCGTGAAGGCTCCAGAGGCTCAGTTGGGCGAGCTTGAACAGGCGGACGTCCCTGCCGTGGTACATCGAGACGTCGTTGAAGCGCGGGAACTCGGTGACGAGGCGCTCCAGCAGGCCGTCGCCGCCGGCGTACATCCGTGGGGCGCAGTCGCGGTACCAGTTGTGGAACCGCCCGTCGTAGCGTCCCACGAGCGTCCGGCCGGCCTCGTTGAGGATCGCTGCCCGTTCCTCGAGCATCGGCATCCGGATCGAGCCTCGGAAGAGCTTCTCGAGGTCGGCGACGGTCAGCTCGGCCATCCAGGCGCCGTCGAGGACCGGCTGTCCGGTCACGATCGCCTCGTGGATGTTCGCGAACATCGCCTCGCTGTCCGAGTGGCGCTTCCCCTGGTAGTCGGCCTCGTACTTCACGCTCGTGTCGAAGTCCGTGAAGGCGAAGTTCAGGAGCGAGACGAGCATCGTCGTGTCGACCAGGAGATCCGGGTCCCGCGGCAGCTCGAACTGGAGCATCCCGTCAGGGAGCCCGAACTCCTCGTAGGCGAGCCAACCGGCGACGGCCCGGACCGCGTCCGGGTGTGTCCGGACATGGGTCGACGCGTCGACGACCGGCCGGACCGACGCCAGGACCGGGGTCGACCAGAAGGGACTCTCATGCATGGCGTGTCGCTCGAGCGTTCATCGCCGCCGTCGGCGAGGGCGGGGCCGTCGAGCCGCGGACCCGCAGGGTCGTGTCGAGCACGATCCGCCGCGGCTGGGCATCGACACGCCCGGCGATCCGGTTCAAAAGCAGGCGCATCGCGATCACTCCCTGCTCTTCCATCGGGCGCTCCACGACCGTCAGGCCCGGGTGGAGGAGGTCCGCGAAGACGTGGTCGTCGAACCCGACGACCGACAGAGCATCCGGGATCGGCACGGCGAGCTCATGGATGGCGTGGAGGGCGCCGATCGTCATCAGGTTGTTCCCGACGAACACCGCGGTCGGCGGCCGGGTCTGGCCGAGCAGCCGAAGCATCGCCTGATGGCCCCCGCGCTCCTTGAAGCCACCGAACGCGACGTAGCCATCGGGCACCGGCAGGCCGGCGTCGTCCATCGCGGCCATGAACCCCTCGTAGCGCTCGCGACCCGGCGTCGATCCGAGCGGCCCGCTCACGATCGCGATGTCTCGGTGGCCGAGCGCCGCAAGGTGCTCGACGGCCTCCCGCGCACCACGGCGGTTGTCGACGAGGATCGTGTCGAAGGTGACGGGCGAACCGGTGGTCTCGCAGTCGATGAACACGAGCGGGACGCCGGCTCGGTGAACGGTCGCCGGATTCTGGTCGTCCTCCGAGGCCGGCGCGAGGATGATCCCATCGACCCGCCCGAGCACGTTGTCGATGACCTGGGCTTCGCGCTCGGGGCTCTCCTCCGTGTTCGAGAGGAAGACCGTGAAGCCCTCTGCCGCCGAGGCGGATTCAGCCCCGCGGACGACCGCCGCGAAGAACGGGTTCGTGATGTCGGGGACGACGAGGGCGATCGAGCCGGTCCGGCCCGAGCGCAGCGACTGCGCGGCGCGGCTGGGTCGGAACCCCAGGATCTTGATGACGGAGTCGATCGCCTCGCCCTGACGCACGGCGTCGCCGTGCAGATGGCGGCTCACCGTGGACGCGGACACGCCCGCGCGATCGGCGACGTCCGAGATCGTGCTCCCGCGGCGGGCGGTCGACACCAGCCCTCCTGTCGCAGCGGTTGCTGACAACGATTGCAGGACGCTACGCCGTCGGGGCACAATCGGTCAAGATGGACTGCGGCGGTCGGCGCCGACACGGCGTCCGGGGGTGGCCGGCCACGCGCTGGGAGGGACTCGTGCCAACGGGAGTGGGCCGGCCGTCGGTCGTCGTCATCGGGAGCATGAACATCGACCTGATCGCGTACGCCCAGCGGGCACCGGGCCCGGGCGAGACCGTGATGGGCGAGCGGTTCGTCTCGGGATTCGGCGGCAAGGGCGCGAACCAGGCGGTGATGGCGCGCTTGCTCGGGGCGGACGTCGCGTTCGTCGGGGCGCTCGGTGACGACCTCTACGCGACGATGACGCTCGAGAACTTCGCCCGCCGTGGCGTGGACGCGGGCGGGGTGATGCGCGTGCCGGGCTCCAGCGGCGTGGCCCCGATCTGGGTCGAGCCGGACGGCACGAACCGGATCATCGTCGTGGGCGGCGCGAACGACCAGGTGACGCCGGAGCACGCCGGCGCGTCCGTGCGGGCGGCGGCTGCGGCCGATGTCGTCGTCGGCCAGTTCGAGATCCCCCAGGCGGCGACCGCGGCGGCGTTCGCCGCCGCCCGCGCGCGCGGCGCCGTGACCCTGCTCAATCCCGCGCCCGCCGCGCCGATCGTGC
>VGPE01000138.1 GCA_016875645.1 Chloroflexota bacterium | reverse complement strand
GGGAAGTACACCTCGACCCACGCATGCGAGTTGCTGTAGCGGACGGTCTCGAGGCCGGCGGCATCGCGCTCACCGGGCAGGAACCCCTGGACGAGGCGGGCGGGGATGCCCTGCATCCGCATGAGCACCGCCATCGTGGTCGCGTAATGCTGGCAGTAGCCGGCCCTGAATTCGGCGAAGCACTCGGCGACGCTCCGATCGCCGCAGTTGATGTCGGTCACGTCCGTGCTGTACGTGAAGACGTCGGAGCGCAGATACGCCGTCGTCGCGCGCGCAAGGTCGTAGGGCGTCGGGTCGTCCGTCGGCAGCAGGCCCAGGATCGTGTCGCGCAGCGCGCGCAGCTGCGGCCCCACGGCCGCGGCCGGCAAGCCTGAGTAGAAGGCGCGCAGGTCGGCCGGGTAGTCGCGGCCGGCGACTCGGAGCTTGTTCTCAGTGAGGCCGTCAGGGTTCTCAAGTGAGGTCGCGGGGATCTGCGCGGTGACCGTGTACGGTCCAGCGCTGGTCAGGTCCAGGGTGCTGAAGTACTGCCCGCCCAGGAGGCTCAGGCGCGCCGCCCGATCCACGCTGCCGGGCGCGTACGGGCTGAAGACGGTGGTGCCGCGATACGCGAGCGGCGTCACCACGAACTGGACCGCACGAGTGACCGCCGTCGATGTATCGCCCTCAAGGGTCCCCTCGAGCACGGCGGTGCCGCCGTCGATCACGGTCGAGGCGCTCGAACTCAGACTCCAGCCACTGAGGTCGAAGCGGTCGTAGGCGATGGCCCGCCAGTAGTAGACGTGCTCGTCGTTCGCGGGGACGCCAATCGATAGGGCGGGGGTTGAATCGGTGACCCAGCGGCCGGTGATCGCCGATGACTGGCCGAACGCGATGCCGGTGATCCGCGTGCCCGGGCCGCCCGCGGGGAAGTAGCGCTGGAGCGTCTGGCCGATCCCGATCAGGCTCTGATCGATGCCGGTCCACACGCTCGCGAGCGGCGCAGACGACGCCGTGGACGTGAGCACGAGCGAGCCGAGGACGGCGGCAGTTACGAAGGCAACGCCGCCCCGCAGGTAGCTCCCGGACAGCACCCGCGGGTCACCGATCCGGCGGCGAATCCAGGAGGCGCGCTCCTCGGCGGCATGGAGACGGATTAGGAAGAACAACGCCGCGAGCGAGAAGATCACAAGGTAGGGCAGCTGGTCACGGATGGTGATCGACATGTTGGCCACGAGCGCGACGCCCAGCAGCAGGACCGAGTTCATCGCCCGACGATGGGCGAACGCCGCGTACCCCGCGTACTGCCCGGTCGCCCAGCAGAGCAGTCCCATCAGCAGCACGAGGTGGCCGTACTGCTGGGTGAGGGTCCGCCCGCGCCAGCCCACGTCGAGATACGCCTCGACCGTCGAATTCGCCGTCGCCACATACCAATCGCGCAGCGAAACGTGATCGACGAGGCTTGCGCCCACGGCGAGCGGCACCAGCAGCGCCGCGAACAGCGCGCCGAAGAAGTGGGCACGCCAGCGCGACCACTGGGCCTTCGCGGCGACGAAGCCCCAGACGACCCCGCCCACCACCGCGAACGGCAGGAAGTCCGTGAGGCCATCGCGCCCCAGGACCCAGCGCGCGTCGTCGAGCGACAAGCCGAACGTGGCACCCATCACCGCGAGCAGGACCAGGGTCAGCCACCCCTCGGACGGTGCCGACGCCAGCCGGCGGCCGGCCGGCGCGCGACGCGCATCCGACCTGCGATAGGGCTGGCCGCCGGGCGGCGGGAACGGAGCGAGCGGCTCGGGGCCGGCCCGGCGGCCTTCTGGTTCGGGTGTGGCCGTGCTTCGGGGTCGCTCGGTCATCGGGTGAGCACCTCAACGAGCCGGCTGCCCGCCCGCAAGATGTGGGTTCGAACGTCGTACTCGGCGAGCGCGTGACGGATGGCGCGCGCCTGCTGCGCGTCCGGCACGCCCAGCGCCGCCGGACTCAGGTCCTCGGGATCGGTGACGGCGCCGACGGCCGCCTGCGCGAAGCTCAGAGCATCGAGCCAGAGCACGACGGACGCGACGCCTCGTGGACGCAGCGACGCGAGCGGCCGGACCCAGGCGCGATCCACAGACGGCGTGATGATCACGGCCGTCATGCCGCGCCGCATGCGCGGCAGCCCCTGCACCAGCATCTCCGTGAGCGGCGTGCGACCGTCGCCCTCGACGGCGGCGAGCGCCTGGAGCACCTTGAGTTGCTGGCGCGTACCACGGTCGGCCGGCAGGACCAGCATGCGGTGGCCGCTGGCGGTGAGGCCCACGGCGCGGTTCTCGAGGAGCGCCCGGTCGGCGATCGACGCGGCCGCGCGGACGGCCACCTCGACGGTGGATTCGTCGCCTTCGCCTGCCTGCACGGCAGCGTCGAGGTCGAGAAAGAGCCAAGCGTCGGCCGTCTGTTCAAGCTCGAATTCCTTGACCTGGGTATCGCCCTGACGGGCGGTCGACGGCCAGTGGATCCGGTTGAAGCTGTCGCCGGGCGCCCAGGGTCGGACCGTGGTCGCAAGTGGCGTCGTCTGCATCGTGCGCTCGCGCGACGACTTGCTGCCTTCGACCATGGCCGACGGCAGCTTCCAGAACGGCAGCCGCTCGACCCGCGGATAGACGACTAGGGACACGCCCTGGCCGACGGTCGCCGTGACCTCGAAGAACCCGAAGGGGTCGTCCGAGCGGATCTGCAGCGGCTCGATCCGGAATGCGCCACGCCGGGACATCGGCACCTTGACCTGGAACGATCGCTCCTGGCGTGAGCCGAGGGACAGGGCCCGTCCGGGCAGGCCCGAGGGCAGCGTGGTCGGGTTGTGCACCTCGAGCCACGGCTTTGGAAGGAGCCCTGTGTTGCGCAGCGTGTACGTGATGCGCAACTGGTCGCCCACGTGGCCGAACAGCTGGCTGACGGCGTAGCCGGCTTCGAGATTGATGAGGGCCAACCGTGTCACCACGTACGAGCCCCCGATGACCAGCACACCGAGGTAGACGAGGTAGAACAGGAACGGCAGCCCGGTCGAGAACGCGGCGATCAGCAGGATCGCCGCGATCAGCAGCACCTGCAGCTTGCGGATCATCGGGCGGGCACTCGCATCGCCGTCGTCAGCTGGTCTCCGGGCCTCCC
This sequence comes from Chloroflexota bacterium, assembly GCA_016875645.1. Lineage (GTDB taxonomy): Bacteria > Chloroflexota > Limnocylindria > Limnocylindrales > CSP1-4 > VGPE01. Next base: position 4,323 of record VGPE01000138.1, on the reverse strand, counting down.
GCGCAATCCGCTAGGAGCGCACGTCCCGCAGGGTGGACCCGACCGCAGCCGAGTCGCGATCGCGCACGGGGCCCTGCGCGGGGCGCGCTGCCTCGACTGGCACTGACTCCAGCAGCTCGCGGATCACGGAACCCGCCTGGACGTCATGGATGGACGAGCTGGTCTTGATGATCAATCGGTGGGCGAGGGCGGGCTCAGCGAGACGCTTGATGTCATCGGGGATGACGTAGTCGCGGCCCGACAGGGCGGCGAAGGCCTGGCCCGAGCGATAGAGCGCCAACGAGCCGCGGGGCGAGGCGCCGAGGTAGACGTCGGGGTGGCTGCGCGTGCCATTGACGAGCCGCACGATGTAGTCCGAGACGGCCGAGTCGACGTAGATCTCGCGGACCGCCGTCTGCAACTCGATCAGCTCGTCTGCGCCGAGCACTTCCTCGAGATCCTCGAGCGGATGGACGCGCTTCTGCTCATCGAGGATCACGATCTCTTCAAGCTGCGAGGGGTAGCCCAGGCGGAGCCGCAGCATGAACCGGTCGAGCTGTGCCTCGGGCAGCGCGAACGTGCCCTCGTACTCGATCGGGTTCTGCGTCGCGATGACGAGGAACGGTTCGGGCATCGGGTGGGTCACGCCGTCGATGGTCGCCTGGCGCTCCTCCATGCACTCGAGCAGACTGGACTGCGTCTTGGGCGTGGCGCGGTTGATCTCGTCGGCCAGGACGACCTGGGCCATGATCGGGCCCGCGCGGAATTCGAACTCGTGCGTCTTCTGGTTGTAGATGGAGAGACCCGTCACGTCCGAGGGCAGCAGGTCCGGCGTGAACTGGATGCGCCGGAACGTGCAGCCGATGCTCTTTGCGATCGCCTTCGCCAGGACCGTCTTGCCGGTGCCCGGCACGTCCTCGATCAGCAGGTGCCCGCGGCAGAGCAGCGCGACGAGCGCGAGGCGTACCTCGTGATGCTTGCCGACGATGACGCGCTCGACGTTGGCGACAACCCGCTCGCCGGACTCCTGGATCTTGGTCATGGCGATCGTCCTCGCGGCGGCGCTCCCGCGAGGGGTCACGCCCGGGGTGACGGAGGCCGCGGGGTGAGCCGGGCCGTGCAGCAGTTGCCGAATAGTACGTCTGGTTCCCCGAATGAGATTGCGACGGCCCTGGGACGTTCCGCGAGACGGCGCGTCGGTTCTGTCGGTTCTGTCGGTTCCGTCGTCCGTCGGCTCATGCGTCCGCGCCCTCGGTCGCCGGTTTCCGCTCTCAGCGAATGTGAGCAGCCATCGCCGGTCGATCACACGGCGTCGCCGCCCATTGCATCGCCGATTTCCACTCTCACCGGAAAGCGACGGCCCAACAGCGCCAGATGGACGAGTTCGTCGGCCGCTAAGCCCGCGATAAGGGCCGTGCTGTTCACTCATGGCGGGGAATGTCGCCCCACAGACCGTCTCGAGCCGCGCCCCCGCGCTTCCAGGCCACAGCGGTGCGGCTCTGCTCCGAACTGGGGCGCGAGATCCGCGATGCCCGCGTCCGCCGCGGCTGGACCCTGGCCACCCTCGCCGAACGTGTGGGGCTGTCGGTGTCAATGGTGCATGGCGTCGAGTCTGGCAAGCCGACGATGCCGGAAGGCTACGTCCGTCTTGCCCTCGCCCTCAACCTCCAGCCACGATTCACACTCCTGGGCGATCAGGCTGCCACTGCCGCGAGGGCCGTGGACCCGGTTCACTCGGCGATGGGCGAGATCGAGGCGGAGCAACTCGGCATCCCCCCGGTCCTGGTCAGGATCGACGAGCCGTACCAGCACTACCAGTTCGCGGGTCGTGCCGACCTCGTGGCGTTCGCTCCAGCGACGTCGGCCCTGTTGCACATCGAGAATCGGACACGCTTCCCGGACGTGCAGGGGTTCGCCGGGTCCTTCAACGCGAAGTGCCGGTATCTCGCCGATGAGCTGGCGCCGCGCTTCGGTGTCCGCAGCTTCACGAGCGTCACGCACGTGGTGGTCGCGCTCTGGTCGGCAGAAGTGCTGCACGTCCTTCGCCTCAGGGGCGCGTCGTTCCGGGCGATCGCGCCTGATGACCCTGGATCGTTCGCCGGCTGGTGGCAGGGGCAACCCCCGACGGCTGGGACCCGCACGTCAATCGTGGTATTCGATCCCCTGCCCGGCGGGCGCCGGTCGCGGCGGCGCTGGATCGGCCTTGAGGACGTGGTCCGCGGGGAGCCCAGGTACCGCGACTACGCCGATGCGCTCGGTGCGCTGCGCCGCGCCGGTCGCGCCTGAACGCGGAGTAGCGACAATGCGTCAGCCGGCCGGGGCCCGTGGCCCTCGTGCCGTGGCGAGATGAATTACGGGCCTGTCAGCGAGACTCGCAGCCGATGCCGTCTCCATCGTCATCGAACCGGTGCGGATCGGGCGGGAGTACGACGAAGCGGCGGTAGATCAGGTCCCCGCAGTCGAGATCAGGCGTCGACGGCCGGATGCAGACCGTCGGATACGCCGGGTCACAGCCGCTTCTTGACGGCGAGGCCGGGTCGACTGAGGACGGACTGGACGTCGGAACCGCGGATGGCGGGGTGCCCCAGAGTCCGAGGCCTTGTTCCCGCGTTGCACGCTGGGCATCGAGGACCGCGACGGTTCCCGCCAGCAGCAGGGCGCAGGCGAGCAGCACGGCCGGCAGCCGACCGACTTCGATCACCGAATTCGACAATGGCCCTTGTTACTTGCCCCCAGAATCGGCATCATCGTGCGCGAGCCTAGCTGGTGCGACCGCGGACGGATGGGACCCTTGCGGCGGATGCGGGCGTTGACACTCACCCTGACCTGTTTGCTGGCGCTTGCGTTCGCTGCTGAGACGTCCGCGGCAACGCTCCACCGGTCCTACAACGCCTCGTTCTCGGCGAGTCGCGGCACGGCCACATTGTCGATCTACACAAATAGGACGGCGTCGGTCGCCCTCAGCGTCAAGTCAATGACCGCCGGAACGTGGACGGTTGCTCTCTACAAGGGCACTCGTGCCTCGCTTTCGACGAAGATCGTGACGCTCGCCGGACTGCGCGTCCCCAGCGGCGGACGAGCGACGCGGACATACTCGGTCTCCGAATCGGTTGCGGAGCGTATGTGTGGCTCGCGCGTCGCCGTCAAGCTCACGCTCGGGTCGCGGTCAACTTGCGCTTCATTCGCGACGGTCAGCCTACCTGGGGTCAGCGTTTCACCAGCGACGCCGTCCAACTGCCAGGCGGGCTACAGCCCCTGCCTGCCGATCGTGGATGACCTGGACTGCGCCGATGTGCGCGCGATGGGCAAGGCCCCCGTTCGAGTTACGGGTTCGGATCCGTATCGGCTCGACAGGGATGGCGACGGGATTGGCTGCGAGTAGGTTCGGGTCGCACGCCTGGGCTCGGCCGGCAGCGCGCACGGCGTCCATCGCGGCGGCGTATCCCCGGTAGCGCGGCTCGGTCCCGGGGCTCACTGCGTCCTCGATGCCGATCCATAGGCGCCGGCTGCGACGCTCGCCCGGCAGTGGGTCGAAGACGACCAACGTGCTGGTGATGCCCGCCGACGGTGGCTCGCCCGCCCACCAGGCCGCGAAGGCGCCTGCGGATCCGGGCAGACCGACTGGAACGTCGCCGCCCGGAGGCGGAGCACGTGCAGTACCTCTGCCGACCACAGGGCGACGACCGCGTGGGTGATGGAGGCGACTCCGTCGAGCCAGCCAAGCCGGCGGGCAACCTCGTCGGCGAGGTACGCGCGTTTGGCATCGTAGCTCTCGGCATAGCCTTGACAGTGGGGAAGCGGGTGCGGTTCTCGATGTGGAGCAGCGCCCGGCGCGCGTGGACGATGGCCAGGACGTCAGCCCGGCCGGCGAATTGCTTGTGCTGGTAGGGCTCGTCGATGCGCCGCTCAGCGCCGCCGGGCCGGAGCCGCTCGGCCTCGATCTCGCCCATAGCGAAATGGACCGGATCAGCGGCCAGAGCCGGACCGGTCGCTCGCTCCGGCAGGAGCGTGAGGCGCGGGGGCAGGCCGAGGGCGAACGCTACGCGGTGGTAGCCCTCGAGGGACGAGCGCCGCCTGCGGGAACGCCGGGAAGAAGACCGCGGTCTGATAGACCGGCTCAAAGAAGAGCAGGTCGTCGGGAACGAGGTCCCCGTCGTAATCCAGGTGCAGAATGATGTACGGAGCCTGGCCCCCGACCACACCGTCGATGTCGACGTACGTCGAGTACTTGAGCGCTGTCACTGAACCGCCCTGGGTTTGGTGGAGACCCCGGTGATTGGATTTCACGCGGCCTCGGTGGTCGCGCGTAGCTGATGGTAGGCGGCCTCGAACTCGGCCGGCGGC
>VGPE01000137.1 GCA_016875645.1 Chloroflexota bacterium | reverse complement strand
GCCGGGTCGGCCGCCTGCGGCGCGGCCACTCCCCAGTCGAGGAAGCCGAGGCCATGCCGGCCGCCCTGGCCGAGATGATCGAGAGCACCCAGCGCGCCGCCAATCAGGCCGCCGGCCTCTCGCCCGCGGCCTGGCGCGAGATCCAGCAGCGCGCGGAGCCGCTTGGTCTGTACGTCGAGCTGCTCGACGACGGCCGTGAGCTGCGCTTCGGCACGACCGACGCTCGCGAGAGCGCCACCTCCTGAGGTGAGCGGCCCGCCCGACGCGCGGGATCGGTGCCCGGACACGCCCCACGCCCTCGGCCAGGGGCTGGTGGAATACGGCCTGATCCTCGCCCTGATGGCGGTCGTCGCCGTCGTCGTCCTGGTCTTCTTCGGCGACGCGATCGCAGCCGCGCTCGAGATCATCGCCGACGAGATCGATCGCGCGTCGCGCTGATCGCAGGGGCCGCCGGTTGGCGACGGCCCGGGCCGCTCGGGATGACGACAAGCCGGGCCGCTCGGTACGAATGTGCTAGTGCGATTCCGGGGGCCCCCATCGATAGTGAACCGAGCCCTCGATCGAGGGTGGCAATCATCATCGGGAGAACCGGAATGTCGCTCGTTCAGTATTTCCTCGCCAAGGTCCGCCGCGACGAGGAAGGCCAGGGCCTCGCTGAGCACGCCCTGATCCTCGCCCTGATCGCCATCGTGGCGATCGTCGCCCTGATCTTCCTGGGCGGCCAGGTCAGCACGCTCCTGAGCAAGGTCGGCAACTCCGTCTAGATCCACGCTGCGTGGCGGCGCCGGGAGACACCTCGTCGCCCGGCGCCGCTCCGTTCCGGAATCATGCTGCGGGCACGTCAGCACCGCCCGGCCGGGCGCGCGGCGCAAAGGAGCAGTGATGTCCGTTGTTCGGCGGTCGAGTCCATCGGACGCCGCCGAGAACGGCCAGGGCCTCGTCGAGTACGGACTCATCCTCGTTCTCATCGCGATCGTCTGCATCCTTGCCCTGGTGTTCATCGGCGACACGCTCACCACTACCCTCAGCAAAGTCGGGGCGTCGGTCTGACGCAGCGTATGCGGCGCACCGAGCCCCTCCGCACGCGGGTTCGAGCGGCTTGTCCCCTCCCGGGGCGGGCCGCTCGACTCGTTTCACGACTCGCTTCCACCCTCGGCGAGCTGCCCCTGGCGCAGCGGGGACGCCCGCTCCACCCGCTCCCGTCCATGGGGTTTGGCGCCATGTCGGGACCGGTCCAGACCGCCCTCGGGGACTGCACTCGACCGCGCGCGGACCACATGGCACCACACCGCGTTGTGCGGCGCCGCACTTCGTCCTAACGACCCTAGCCCATTGGTATAGTCGCCGGCCCCTAGGGCCAGACATACAGTGGTGCCACCTGTCACACCACTCGGGAGTATTGGCCTTGAAGCGCTCGGATCGCCTGGTTCTCCTCATCGGGATCCTGCTTGCCGTCGTTGCATTCGTGGCGGTCATCGTGCTGTTCAACCAGCAGAAGCCGACGACCACCGAAGCGACGACGCTCCCGACGGTGTACTCGCGCGTGAACATCCCGCTGGGCACGCAGATCAACCAGGACATGCTCGAGACCCGCCCGGTCGAGATCGCCGTCCGCCCCGCGGATGCCTTCGGGGACGTCGGCCTTGTCGTGGGCAAGACCTCCCGGGCCGACATCCCGGCCGGCGCACTGATCACGAGCTCGGTCTTCAGCGCGGGCGCCGGCGGCCAGACCGATGTGGCTGCTCTGCTGGAGCCCGGCCTGCGCGCCATCGCCGTCCAGGTCGACCAGACCTCGGGCGTGGGCACGCTGATCAACGTGGGTGACCGCGTGGACCTCGTGCTCGGCCTGACCGGCGCCGACAAGTTCCCGCTCGTCACGGTCGATCCCACGACGGACCAGCTGACCGGAGTGAGCGGCTACAACACGACCACAACGAAGCTGATCCTCCAGAACATGCAGGTGATCGGCACCCTGGTGCCGCCGGTCGAAACCGCGGCCGGCGATTCAGGGGCAAGCAGCGGGCCCGCACTCACCGGCGCCCAGCAGCTCGTGATCCTCGCCGTCACGGCTCAGCAGGCCGAAGTCATCAAGTTCGCCCAGATCGACGGCCAGATCTCCCTGGTCCTCCGCTCGCCCGCGGACTTCCGCGACGCGAACGGCAACCCAGTCACCCCCGAGGGTGACCAGACATCGGGCGTGGTGCTGCGCACGCTGATCGAGCAGTACGGCGTCCTCCCGCCGTCCGTGATCGAGGCGACGGACCTGCCCGCCCGCTGACCTTCGCCCGCCCCCGCGCTCCCGCACTCCCGACCAACCTGCCCCTCAGCCCCGAAACGAGATCGAACGGCCAAGCATGAGCGACCAGATCAACGTCCTGATCGTCGACGACATCCCCGAGACGCGCGACCACCTCACCAAGCTGCTCGGCTTCGAGCCGGACATGAAGGTCGTGGGCGCCGCGGCATCGGGTCGGGAATGCCTTGATCTGGCCGCCCGGCTGCAGCCGGACGTCGTGCTGATGGACATCAACATGCCGGACATGGACGGGATCGCGACCGCCGAGCAGTTGTCCCTGCAGGTCCCGACGGCGTCTGTCGTCATGATGTCGGTGCAGGGCGAGGCCGATTACCTCCGCCGCTCCATGCTCGCCGGCGCCCGCGAGTTCCTGGTCAAGCCCTTCAGCAGCGATGAACTCTCGGCCTCCATCCAACAGGTCTACCTGCGCGAACGCGAAAAGGTCACCCGCCTGGTCCTGCCGACAAAGGGGGCGACCGCGGCCCGGAGCAGCGACCGCGGCCCGGGCAGAATCGCCGCCTTCTTCAGCCCGAAGGGCGGCGTCGGCCGGACGACCATGGCCGTCAACATGGCGGTCGCCGCGGCCAACGATCTCGACAAGAAGGTCGTTCTCGTCGACGGCTCCTTCCAGTTCGGCGACGTCGGCGTCCTGCTCAACCTCAACCCGAAGAACATGTCGATCGCGGACCTCATGCCCGAGGTCGAGTCGTCGGGTGAGGTCGAAACCCTCGACACCTTTCTGATCAACCACACCGCCGAGATCCGCGTGCTCCTCGCGCCTCCCTCGCCCGAGATGGCCGAAGCGGTCACCTCGGCAGCCCTCAAGAAGGTCCTTGAGGCACTCCGCGCAACGCATGACCTGGTTGTCGTGGACTGCGCGGCGGGCATCAACGACACGACCCTTGCAGTACTCGACATGGCCGACCAGATCATGACGATGCTGACCCTCGAGATCACCAGCATCAAGAACATGCGCCTGTTCCTCGAGCAGCGGGGCCTCGATCAACGCGCGCCTAGAGCGCTACGCAGCGGGTCGCGACGATTCGGCCAAGGCCACGGGCAGCCAGCAGAACCTCGGCGAGATGATCTCGGGCAGCGAGGCGCTGCAGATCCTCAACAAGGCCGTCGAGCAGCGCAACTTCGGCGCCAACCTCGCGCGTGACCTGGCACGGGCGGACCTGCGCCTCAAGGTGTCCGAGTACCTCATGATCTGGGGTGCGTCGGTCGTCACGACGCCCGCCGTCTTCCTCTTCCTGTCGCTGTTCCTGCCGGCCCTGGGCAACCCCATCGCGCTGCTGTTCGGGGTCCTGCTGGGTCTGTGGCTGCCGCGCTTCTGGCTCGGGCGCCGCAAGAGCAGCCGCCTATCGGCCTTCAACAAGCAGCTGCCCGACACCATCACGCTCATTGCCAATGCGCTCCGCGCCGGCTCCTCCTTCCTCTAGGCCATCGAGCTGGTCGTGCGCGAGTCGCGACCGCCGATCTCCACCGAGTTCAGCCGCGTCATCCGCGAGGTCAACCTCGGTCTGCCGTTCGAGCAGGCGCTCGAGAACATGGTCCGGCGCATGAAGTCGGACGACCTCGAGTTGATGGCCACGGCCATCTCGATCCAGCACCAGGTCGGCGGCAAGCTCGCCGAGATCCTCGACTCGATCGCCTTCACGATCCGCGAGCGAGTCCGGATCAAGGGCGAGATCAAGACCCTGACCGCGCAGCAGCGCATGTCGGGCTACGTGGTCGGCTTCCTGCCGATCGCCCTTGCAGGCTTCCTCTTCGTGGCGGCCCCTGGCTTCATGGATCCCATGTTCGCCAACCCGCCCGCGCTCATGGGTCTTCCCGCGGGCGTGATCCTCCTGTGCTTCGGCGGATTCATGATGTTCATCGGCTTCATGTTCATCCGCAAGATCGTCGACATCGAGGTCTAGCGCCATGCCCCTCCTGCCCCTCATCGTCGCAGTGGTGGCGGCCGGCGCCGTCCTGCTGATCTTCTATGGGCTCGCCGGCAAGTCGCCGGTCGACCCCGTCCAGGCCCGCCTCATCCAGCTCGGCTCCATGCAGGCGCGAAACCTGGAGGAACTCGAACTCCAGCAGCCGTTCCTGGAGCGGACGCTCAAGCCGCTGGCAACGCGCCTGTCGGGCTCGGTCGCTCGCATCACGAGCGCCTCGTTCGCGTCGCGGACCCAGCGCCGCCTCGCGCTCGCCGGCAACCCCGGTGACCTGACCGTCAGCGAGTGGCTCGGCATGAAGGGCATCTTCGCCCTCCTCGGCGGTGGGCTGCTCGCCGTGCTGATGCTGCTCCTGAGCTCGGGCATCGTGATGGTGCTCACCGTGGGCCTGTTCGGCACGGGCATGGGCTACATCGGCCCCGAGTTCTGGCTCGGCAAGCGCATCAAAGCGCGCCAGAAGGCGATCCTCCGGATGATCCCGGACTCACTCGACCTGCTCACGATCTCCGTCCGCGCCGGCCTGGGTTTCGACGCAGCTCTCGCCAAGGTGGTGGAGAAGGTCGAGGGTCCCCTCTCCGAGGAGTTCCGCCGTGCGCTGGCCGAGGTCCGTGTCGGCAAGACCCGTCGCGATGCCCTGCGAGACATCGTTCCGCGCACCGAGGTCGGCCCGCTCACGAACTTCATCGGCGCGATCATCCAGGCCGAGCAGCTCGGCGTCTCGATCAGCAAGGTGCTCCAGGTCCAGTCCGAGCAGCTCCGGATCGAGCGCCGCCAGCGCGCCGAGGAGATGGCGGCCAAGGCGCCCATCAAGATGCTCTTCCCGCTGGTCGGGTGCATCTTCCCGTCATTGTTCATCGTCATCCTGGGCCCGGCGATCATCCTGATCGTCCAGAACTTCACCACCACCCAGTGATCCCATGAAGCGGGTGTCGGACAGCTTGCCGGCGCCCGCTTCGCCATCCGCGGAGGCCAACCGCTTGTTGCGGGCACGCAACCGGACCCGGGGCACGGCGCTGGCCGAGCGCCTCGAAGTCGCGAGCTCGCTCTGGGCCAGGTTCCGCGGCCTGATGGGCCGCTCGCGCGCCTCGTTTCCCAGCGGCTCGGGGCTCTGGTTCGACGGCACGTCCTCGATCCACATGATGTTCATGCGCTTCCCGATCGACGTCGCGTTTCTCGATCGCGCAGATGCGGCCGGCGTTCGGCGGGTGATTGCCGTGCGGCGGGGACTCCGCGCCTGGACTGGCGTGGTCTGGTACGTGCGGGGCGCCGCGGGACTGATCGAGTTGCCGGCCGGCGCCATCGACGCGAGCAGCACGGCGGTCGGCGACGAGGTGGTGTTCGAGACGTAGCGGGATCTGGGTCGGGGCACGCCCCGCACCCCGGCGCCCTGCCGGGACCTCGGTCCGGGCGGCCCGCGTCGCGACGTCGGGGCTCGCTGACCTGCGCCGCGCGCGCGACCGCCTGGCGGCGGCGGCCATCCTCGATCACGGCGAGGCGCCGCGGCGGATACGTGCCGGATACGCGCCCGGCGCGACACTGCGCAGGCGCACCTCTTCGCACGGGCGGTTGATCGAGCCCTGGACCTCGCGTTCCCCGCAGTCTGCCCGGGCTGTCGCACCGAAGGCGAACCGATCTGCCGGCGCTGCCTCGCGGGCCTCGCCCCGCACGTCGAGCGGCAGGCCGGCGTCCCGATCGGCGTCCCCGGCGAGTTGCCGCCACCGCTCGTCCAAGTGGAGTGGGTGGCGCCGTACAACGCGCTGCTGCGCCGGGCGATCCACGCCCTCAAGTACGGCGGCGAACAGCGCCTGGCCCGGCCGCTCGGGCAACTCGTGGCGGCTCGCTGGCGGCGGGCCGGGCGTGGCGGTGAACTCCTGGTCCCCGTACCCATTCATCGCGACCGACGGCGCGAGCGCGGCTACGACCAGGCAGAGCTGGTCGCCCGGGTCGTCGCCACGGAACTCGGCCTGCCCGTCGTGGCAGCGCTCCGCCGGCGGCGGGCGACCGCCCGCCAGTTCGCGCTCGACCGAACCGAGCGGCGCGGAAACGTGGCTCACGCGTTCGAGGTCCCGGCCACCGCCAGGCCGGCCGTCGCCGACCGCTGGGTCGTCCTCGTGGACGACGTCGTGACCACGGGCGCCACACTTGCGTCCTGCGCCCATGCGCTGCGAGCGGCCGGCGCCCTCGCCGTGTCGGCCGTCGCCGTCGCGCACGAGCGATGAGTGGGTACCAACGGCCTGAACGGCGGGACCGTCGGCAGGCGGGGCCGGCCAGTGTGCGGCGGCTATGATCGGACGAGCCGAACCGCTGCTCCGTTCCCCCAGCGGGCGCCGTCTCTTCCCGGCTGACGGTGGCGCTACATCCACGGGAGGCCTGGTGTGAGGACGATCGTCAAGGGCAAGAACATCGATGTGCCCGAGCGGGTCCGTGAATACGCGGAGCGGAAGCTCAATCGGATCGAACGGCTGCTCGGTGTGGACTCCGACGCCAGCAACCACTCGCAGGCCCTGCTCGAGCTATCGGTCGAGCACCACCGCAGCTCAGCCAGTTCGCACATCGCGGAGATGACCCTGGTGATCGACGGACAGACCGTCCGCAGCCACGCAGCGGGATCGAGCCATCGTGCCGCAATCGACGAGTTGACCGACAAGGTGGAACGGCGAACGGTCGATCACAAGGAACGGCCACGGCTCCGGGCGCGACCGCCCGAGGAGAAGGATCTGCTGGCGCGAATCGCCGACGGAACGGCCGATGCACGCCGCGAGTCACGGATCGTGAAGACCAAGCGGTTCGACATCGAGCCCATGTTCGAGGAGGACGCCGTCGCCCGGATGGAGGATCTCGGCCACGACTTCTTCCTCTTCGTCAACGCGGAGAATGAGCAGATCGCGCTCCTCTACCGTCGCGTCGACGGCGACTACGGCCTGATCGAGCCCATAGTCGGCGGCTCATATCGGACGGGAGCAGGGTCGGTGGCAGGAGCAAAGCAGCGCGCCACTCCGTGAGCCGCCGCCAACGCTACGCTGCGGTCTCGGGCGCGCGGCGGTAGACGCCTGCCGCCCGGGTCATCAGGCCCGTGTCCACGAGGTAGCGCCGCAGCGCGGCCACATCCGGATGCACCAGGGCGAGCGCCTGGTTGACTTCCTTCTCGGGGTACTCGCGGTCCTCCGGAAAGCAGCGATCACGCAGGTGGCGCAGCACGACCAGCCGCTTGGCGCCCTGGGCCGGGATCGTGGTCAGGCGGCCGCGTTCGAAGAACGCGCGCAGCACCTTCGCCTCCTGGCGCGAGCGCGCCCCGC
>VGPE01000136.1 GCA_016875645.1 Chloroflexota bacterium | reverse complement strand
GAACGTGGTCACCGTCGAGATGAAGATGTTGAGCAGGTAGACGAGCAGGATCTGGTCCTGGACGAAGAAGATCGCGGTGAAGGCCGCCGCGCGCAGCAGGTTTGTGACGATCAGGACCAGGCGGCGGTCCCAACGGTCGACGTAGACACCGGCCACGGCGGAGAAGATCACCGCCGGCACGAGGAACGTCAGCAGCAGCACGCTGACCGCGGCATTCGAGTTCGTGGCCGAGTAGATCAGGACGGTCAGACCGTAGAGGACCATGTTCCCGCCGACCTGGGTCACCAGCTGGGCGAGCCACAGGCGGAGGAAGTTCCCGTTGCGGAGGACCGAGGCCGCGCTCGAGTCGGCGTCCCGAGCGGGGGCGCCTGGCGTCAAGTCGATGCGGCGGGCGACAGGTGGTGCACGGCACGGGTCACGGCCGGGTCGCCGCGCCGGGCGAACTCGATGAGTCGTCGCTCCAGCGCGCGCCGCTCAAGCAGCACGTGGCGCCCGCACCCCGTGCAGCGAAGGCCGATGTCCGCGCCGAGTCGATCGACAAGCCATTCGCGACTCCCGCACGGATGCGGCCGGCGGAGCCGGACGACATCCCCGAGCAGGACCTCGAGGACGCCTCGTTCTGTCATCCGGCCGAGCGTATCAGACCTTCGGACGGCCATGGATCGGGTTGAAATCACGCCTCGTTGCCGGAAGCTGGAGGTTCGAGACGGGGGTCACTGTGAGCCGGACGTCAGGCTCGGTGGCGGCCAGCTGGGCGATCACGCCACCCGCGCGCGTGAGCGTCCCAGTGAGCGCCTCTGCGTTGCCGATGGCGCTGACCTCGAACGTGGCGGGCAGGCGCTGTCCCTCGGCGCTGAGCAGCCCGCGTTCACCGGCGACCACGGTGCCGACGACGGCGCGGATCTGCTCCACGGAGATCGCCTCGGCGCCCGCGTTGCGCAACTCGTTGAGAACGCCCTCGACTGCGCGCCCATCGATGGGGCCCTCGATCGTGATCCGGACGCCGGGTCCGCTGACGGGGTCGAGACCCGCCCAGGTCCGCAGGCGCAGGAGGTCAGCCTGCAGCTGGCCGATCGAGGTCTCGCCCCTCGCCTGGCGCGCGGCGAGGGCCCGCAGCTGCTGGTCCAGCGTGGCGATCTCGGTCCGCAACTGGTCGTTGCGCGTATTGAGATTGGCGACGAGCACGGTGAGCTCCTGAGCGGACAGGGCTCCGAGGCCGCCGCTCCCGCTCTGCGCGCGAATCTGGACGACCACGAGCACGCCCAGCACGAGCGCAACCACGGCGATTGAGATCGCGTTCCGCGGTCGGCGCATCAGGGTGAAGGGGGCAGGGTGTGACCGGACGAGCCAGCCGGCGATGTCAAGTCGTCGGTCGCGCCCGGCGTGGCCGAGCCCGAGGGCGCTGGCGTGGCCGACGGGACCGGGCGCGCATAGCGCAGGTTGACGATGCCCGCATATGCCGCGACCTGCACGTCGTCAAGCTCCGCGAAGGAGATCTGGACGCCGAACGCCTCGGCGCGGTCGCGGACCAGCGCCCGGAACTCGGGCCGCTCGCTCAAGCGCTCGTAGAGGTCGGTCGGGCCGATCGCGGCGATCTGGTACGGCGGGGCGAGGTAGGCCGAGTTGACGAGGATCGTGCCCCCGATGTCGAGAATTGCGGTGGCCGAGACGATGCGTTCCCCGTTCACCGCGATCGACTCCGCCCCCGCGAGCCACAGTTGTTCGACGGTCGTTCGCAGGTCGAGGGCCGTAACGAGGTAATCGCCCTGGTTGTCACCGGGCTGCGGCTGGCCAGTCGAGTCCTGCAACTGGAGCACCACTCCGGTGCCCTCCATGGGCCGCAGGCCGGCGGCTGTCCGGGCCCGTTCGAGGTCGGTGTTCACCTGGCGGACAAGCGTCTCGTTGCCCTGGCTTCGACGTTCGATGTCCTCGATCTGCCCCCGCAGGTCCAGGATCCGTGCCTTGAGCTGGTCCTGCTGCGCCTGGAGTCCGAGCGCCGTCTCGACCAGGGGCGCGCGTTCATGGGTCGTGTAGCGCACGCGTGGCGCCTCCGACCGCAGCTGCGCGGTGACCAGGAAGCCCAGCGCGAAGAGCGCGACGGCAAGGGTGGTCTGCCAGCCGGAGACGGCACGGAGCCGCGCAGCGAGCGCGCTCACCGAGCGTCCTCCGCTGTAGCGGTCATGGTGCGCCCGGAGCCCGCCGGCTGTTGAGGATGAGGGCCAAGCCGCCGATCGCCAGCACCACCGCCACGGCGCCAAGGATGATCCCGAGGGTGCTGTTGTCGAGGCCGCCGGAGCGTGGGGTGATGGGTCCGAGCGCGAGCGTGGGCGCCGGCGTCGCGCCACCGGGCGTCGGCGCAGCCGTTGCCGCCGTCCCCGTGGCCGGTGGCTCGGCCGTCGCGGGCGCGGCCGTCGCGGGTGCGACGGACGCAGCCGATGAGGCGACGGGCGTCCCGGTCCCTCCCGGCGTCGGCGCGCTCGTCGCCGGCGCAGTGTCGGGCGTCCGGCTCCAGCCGCTCGGGAGCGGCCCGGGCGGGGGCGGCTGCGGTCCGTACTCGCTCGGGGCTGCAGCGTTGACGTCGCGCTGCCAGGCGGCGTCGAACTCCGCCACGCTGATCCCGATGGCGGCTTCGAACGCCTCGTCATCGGTGATCCCGTCGGCATAGGAGCGGATGAGGCGCACCAGGGCGTCCGCGCCGTGGGTGCGCACGAGGAAATCGACCGCGGACACGCTCTCGGCATAGGCGAGGGCGAACTGGTCGTACGTTGTCGGGAAGAGCCCGGCCAGGCCGACGAGCGGGATCAGCTGGCCGCTGTCGACGGCGGCGGCGACCCGCAGGCGGTCGCTGCTGCCGTAGCCCTCCGACTCGTACACAGCGAGTCCTTCGTTGAGCCAGCGCGGCGGGTCGTGATACGGGTTGTCAACGGCTGTGTGGAACACCAGGTGTGCCAGCTCGTGCGGGATCACGGTCTCCACCCACGAGTCGTTGATCTCGGCGGGATCGATCTGGGCGAAGAGGGTACGGATCTCAGCCAGCGCCACGCCGCCGACGTTCTCGCGCGAGCCAGGCCCCAGGGCGCCGTAGAAGTCGTTCGTTTCAGCGTAGATGTAGAAGTCGATCGGCTCGCGCTCGGTGACACCCAGCCGTGTCTCGGATTTCTCGATGCCGACGCGGACGATCTCGAGCGCCCTTCGGCCGAACGCGTCATTCCCCTCGAACCAGTGGACACGGACCGTGGAACCCGCCGCGGTCCGACCGTCGACGGTCCGCCAGATGAACCGCTCGTCCAGGTAGGTCAGCGCGATGTCCGGGCCCATCGCCACCTCGCCATCGGCGGCGGTGATCCGGAAGCGCGCGACGAGGTCGGTGTTCGGGTAGAGGTGGTTGTCGATCAGGTCGAACCTGGAGCGGAGCGTGCCGCTCGAGAGGTCCCCGGCACCCTGCACCTGCTGGACGCGTGGGCCGACCTCGCCCTCCACCTGGAGCAGCAACTCGACGCGACGAACCGCGATGGGCGCAAGAGTGATCGGCTGCTCGAACCGGATCTCGGAGCCGAACGTGACGCTGCTGCGGCCCGAGCCCCAGTCCACGACGACCGCGGCCAGGACCGCGGGCGCCCACGGCAGCAGCGCAAGCACGGCCGCAATCGCGGTGGTCGCGACTCGGCGCCTCATTCGCGCCACGCGAGGCCGGCGAGGCGCAGGATGCCGAGACCGTTCTGGTCCGCGCCCAGGAGATCCTGCCGGGCGAGGGCCCAGCCCGTGCCATAACTCGTCGGGATCACGGGGACCTCCGCCTGGACCACGAGTTCGGCGCGGTCATACGCCGCGGACTGCGCGGCCTCGTCGGTGGCGGCGCCTGCCTCGGCGATGGCGGATTCGAATGCGTCCGACGACCAGCCGCCGTAGTTGTTGATCTGGTCGCGCCCGAGCAGCAGGCCCAGGAAGTCATTTCGGCCGGGGTAGTCGGCGCTCCAGCTGATGTTCCAGAAGGCCGGAGCATCCTCCTCGAGTCGCCCGAAGTACTCGCTGAAGTCCATCGTCTCGTACGCGAGCGCGATTCCAAGGTTGTCATGCAGCTGGGTCAGGATGCCCTCGTCGATGACGGTGCCGGTCGTCATCATCGTCACCGTCGGGAACCCCTGGCCCATGGGAAAACCGGCCTCCGCGAGCAGCCGACGGGCTTCCACGGGGTCGAACGGAGGGCTGAAGTCGATGTCGGAGCGGCCGGGGATGCCGGGCGGCACCATGCTGTTGGCCGGCACCTGGTCGGCGGGGCCGGCGAGGCGGACCAGCCGATCCCAGTCGACCGCCAGGGCGAAAGCCCGCCGCACTCGGACGTCGTCTAACGGCGGTGCGCTGGCATCGAAGCCGAAGTACGTGGTCGTCAGCTGAGCGACCTCGCGCAGGCTGGGCCCAAGATCGCGGTTGTAGCGGATCCAGGAGGCGTCCCAGTCGCCGATGCTCGTGTACTGGATCTCGCCGTCCTCGAAGGCGGCCACCGGGCTGCGCCCGGAGATGGAGGTCAGCAGGTGCACCGTCCGGACCGCGGGCGGGCCGGCCCAGTACCGCTCGTTCGCCTCGAGCGTGAGCTCATCGCCGCGCTGGGCCACCAGGCGATAGCCGCCGCTGGCCACGAAGCCGGGGCCCGGCCTGAGAGCTCCCGCATCGCGCCCCACGGCCGGCGGCACGATGCCGAAGGTCGGGCTCGCGAGGATGGCCGGCAGCTCGGCTGCGGGACGCCGGAGTCGGACTTCGACGTCGTAGCCATCGGCACGCAAGCCGACCGACTCCGGATCCGGGTCGCGGCCGGCCGCGTAATCCACGGCGCCTTCCACGTCATCGAAGAGGCCGGCCAGGGGCGAGGGATTTCCAGGTTCGATGACCCGCAGCCAGCTGCGGACGACGTCGGCGCCGGTCAGCGGCGTGCCGTCGGAGAACATGCCATCGGGACGGAGGTGGAACACGACTCGGCGGCCACCGTCGAGGACGTCCCACGATTCGGCGAGCGCCGGACGCAGGTTCAGGCCGGGATCGAACGCGGTGACGCTCTCGAACAGCTGGGCCACCACCGAGGCGCTGCCCGTGTCGCCCTGGTGGGCTGGATCGAGACTGTGCGGCTCTCCGAAGAGGACGGTCACCTCGCCGCTGCTGGCACCGGGCTCCGCACGAGCGATCGGCGCGTTGGCCTTCGTGATGGCGACGGCGACGACTCCGATGACCAGGGAGGCGACAAGCAGCATCCCGCCGAACCGCCCGGCCCCGCGCGCCTGGGGGGTCAGGGAAGGAGCCACCACGTCCAGGGCTGCGTCTCGGGATGGTGTGCCGGCATCCGGTCGAGCGGCTGCGACGTCGGGGTGACGTGCGGGGACCGCGTCGCGAAGACGTAATCCTGGCGGACGAAACCGGCCAGCAGGGCGGCGATGCAGATCCAGCGACGCACGGCGGGAGGATAGTCGAGAGTGCGCCCCAAACTTGGTCAGTCGCGGGCGTCAAGACCGGCGAGGTCGCCCGCGAGGTGCCGTGCGCCGCCGAAGTGACGGACCAGTCGGTAGAAGTTCCGGCGCTCGGCGGCCGCTCTCCCGGCCGTTGGCACAGCGCCGTTGAGGGTCTCGCGGGGCGGCAGTCCCACGTCCACCACCCGAGCCACCCGCGGAGGGGCGTCCGGGCCGCCGTCGCGGAGCACCAGCGACCACCACACGTCGAGGCGGTGCGCATCCACGAATGCCTCGTCGAGCGGCCCTCGAGCAATCGCATCGGCGCGGCGGAACGCGATCAGTCGCCAGTCGATCGCCATGGCCACGACGGCGCTCCGGGCCGCTGGCTGCCAGTGCCGCAGGTCGTCCGAGGTGAGGCCCCACGGCCCGGCAACCGCGACGTGCTCGTCGTCGAGGGCGCGTTCGAGTGCCGCCAGCTGGGCGACGGCGAGGTCCAGCCCGGGATCCGCGACGACGACGATGGCGCCCTGCGCGCGCCGCAGCCCGGCATTGACTGCGGCAGCGGCCCCGAGCCAGCCGTTGAGCAGCACGACCTCCGGCTCGCCCGCGGGCAATGCCGCCACTGGCCGGTTCGCCACGAGGACAGCCTGGACGGCGCCCGGCCCATCGTTGATAACGCCCACCCGTGGTGCGTCATCGGGGACCGCGCGCAGGAGGGTGAGGGCAGCCCTCGGCGGCTCACCCAGGACCGAAGGAACACTGGCGCTGGAGCCGTAGCGGACCGCCTCGCCCTCGGCGATGTCCGGTGGGTGGGCCGGCTGAAGAGTGAACGCACTGCCCGCGTCGATCACGCGCCAGCCGGCCACCTCGATCCCCGCCTTGAGGCGGTCGGCCTCGGCCCAATTGCGATCGGCACGAGCGGCGCCTCGCGCCTCGGCCATCCGGCCGATCTCGACGGGCGGTTGATCCCGGGACATCGACGCAGGATAGCCGCGCTGGCCCGGGCCCCCGATGGAGAGGTGCGGTGCGCCCTTGACAGCAGAGCGGGGGCAGCCCGCGGGGTCGCCGACCCTCGAATGGGTCGCCCCGGACAGCGCCTCGTCACGATCGGCGGCGCGGACCCAGCTGGCGAGCTCGCGATTGATGATCACGGTGCTGGCGTCGCGGACCTCGAGGATGCCGCCCACGACATACGCGATCGTCGCATCGGTCAGCGGCAGCATCACCCCGCGGTCGGGAATGGTCCGCAGCGCATCGATGCCGGGCGCTGCGT
This sequence comes from Chloroflexota bacterium, assembly GCA_016875645.1. Lineage (GTDB taxonomy): Bacteria > Chloroflexota > Limnocylindria > Limnocylindrales > CSP1-4 > VGPE01. The sequence goes on along the minus strand of VGPE01000136.1, from coordinate 845 downwards.
TGAGCCGGCCCAGCACGTTGTACGGGCCGATCTGGGCCTGGACCCGGTGAGGGACCGTCACGATCCGGAGCGCTTTCGAACCGCGCGGGCCGGTGACCTTGACGGCGTAGACCTCGTCTCGATGGAGCGTGTAGTCCGGAATCGCGAGCCGGTGACCGTCGATCAGCGCCTCGAGCACCACCTCGGTGAGGTGGATCGTCGGCTCGGCGTTCAACATGTCGGTGAGGCGCGGAGCCGTCAGGTCGAGCTTGCCCATGATCAGGCAGTCGGCGCTGAAGGCCCGGAACTCGATCTGCATCGGAGCCCCCGGGGAGTGGTGGATCTGCCACTTATGATCGTCCCTCGCGCCGCTCGCGCATGAGGTCGATCGTCCCGCCGGACGGCTGACGAAGGGGCCGTGCGTCGGCGCACCACGGAAACGGGCGGCCTTGCGGTGTCGCGGCGCTTGGGCCTCGTACCGACACCGGTCACGCCCACGGCGTTTGCCCGGGCGCATCGGGCGGGTCATCGCCACGTCGCCTCGCCCATTTCGGCCGGAATCACGCCCAGGGCACGAAACCACGGCCGCTCGGGCGGCAGAACGTTGGTCCGGCGTCCTTGGCGCGCCCCAAGCCCACTGACAAGCGCCTTGGGCGTGAAGGGCCCGGGCTTCGGGGAGATCCGCGGGCCGCAGCCCGCGTCCCGCCGCGGCGGTCGCCGGCGGGGACGCGTGGTCGCGCGCGGAACGGTCGGGCCGAGGTCGTGCCGCGGATCCGGGGATGCGGGGGCCGCCCCGCCCATTCTTCCGTCAGTCAGTCGACCAGGATCTTCCCCGGCACGCTATTGAACTCCCCGCTGCCCGGCAC
>VGPE01000135.1 GCA_016875645.1 Chloroflexota bacterium | reverse complement strand
AAAGCGGTAGCCAGGCCGACACCGAGAGCAGCGCGGTCGAGGCGGCCGCGACGGTCACCATGAGCGCGATCGTGCGACCACGCCCGAGCGCCCGGCCAAGGGCATCCATCCCGAACGCGCCGACGATGACACCGATCCCGGTCGCGCCCGACAGGAGGCCGAGTTCGCCCGGGCCGGCTTGGAGGAGGTCGCGAGTGACGATGGGGGTGAAGGCCGGGTAGACGTACGGGAACATGGCCACCGCCATCGCGAGGAGCACGAGGGTTCGGGCATTCGGACGGCGGACCATCCAGCCCAGTGCGTCGGGGAAGTCGCGCAGCGTTCCGACACGTGAGTGCTCCAGGCCCGGCACCGCCGGCAAGGTGAGCGTCATGAGCAGCGCGACCGCCGGCCCGATGCTGCCGGCGGCCAGGGCGGGTGTCGGCCCGGCCGCCGCCACGAGCACTCCGCCTGCAAAGCCGCCGATCATCCGCCCGAACCCGAACGTCAGCGAGCTCAGGCCCATCGCGCTGCCGAGCTGGTGTGACTCCACCACCCGGCCCGCCATGACCAGCGACGGGGCCGACCAGAAGCCGTCAAAGATGCCCAGCAGGAGCGCGAAGACGATCGCCCGCTCGACGGTCAGTTCGTCCGCGGCGGCGAGCAGCGCAAGGCCCACGAACAGCAGGCACGTGAATGCCTGGCTGATCACCATTCCGCGTCGCGGTCCGATCCGGTCCACCAGGATGCCGGCCGGGATCATCGTGATGAGCGTCGGCAGCGTCCAGGCGAGGAACAGGAACCCGACGGCGGTGGCCGATCCCGTCTCCTGGAGGATCAGCCACGACACCGCCGTCTGGAAGAGCCAGACGGTGACGTTGTTCGCACTGGTGGCCACGACGTAGCGGCGGAACGCAGGCACGCTGAGGGCGGACAGGCTCTCGCGGAGACTGCGGATGCCCGCTGTGCGAGCGCGTTCAGGTCGTGGCCCGGTCGACACGCGGTTCGGGCTACTTCCAGCGCGTCAGGATCGATTCGCGACCGAAGATCGCGGCGCCGATGCGGATCAGGCCCACGCCCAGGATGGTCATGATCGCGGCCATCCCGAGGTACGCCGGCGCGTCGACCACGAAGGAGCCGACGGCCTGCACCACGACGATGCCGATCACCGGCAGCAGGATGACGCCGCCGATCTGCTGCGCGGTCCGGGCGTCGTTGACGCGAGAGCTGACGATGATGCCGGCCGCGACCGAGACGAGGCCGATGGCAGGACCCAGGGCGAAGACGGCCGCCAGCCAGGTCGACTCGGTGACGACGCAGGCCATGCGCGCGCCCAGGACGAGACCCGCCACGGACACCATGACGCCATAGGCGAGCCATGCGGCCAGCAGACCCGGCAGGAGCGCCGCGATCGACTTGCCGGCCAAGAGTTCGCCGGTCCGGACCGGGGTCGCGAGGACGGCCTCAAGGCTGCGCGACTGCTTCTCGCCCACGATCGAGTACGTGGCGATCGCGAGCGGGATGTAGCCCGGCAGGATCAGGTAGGTGACCAGGAACTGTTGCAGGGCGAACGCGGTGACCAGCTGGTCCTCGGGCAGGTCGCGCCACTGCGGGTGACCCGCCAGGACCATCTCCACGAAGTTCGGCGGAACCCGCGAAGCCGTGGTGCCCAGCACGCCGAACAGCAGGATCGGGAGCGTGGCCAGGATCACCGGCGGCACGATGACCGAGAGCAGCAGCACCCGGTTGCGGACGATCTCGAGAAACTCGCGTCGGACGATCGCGGCCAGGATCGAGCCGCGGATCATGACGCGAACGCCCCGCTCGACGGCTGCCCGCACATGACCTCGAAGTACACCGATTCCAGTGTTGCGGTGGTCTCGCGCACGCCGAGCACCTCGGCTCCCGCATGCACGAGCGCGCGGACGATGCCCGGGGTTTCCGTCCGAACATCCTCCACGACCACTGTCAGGCACCCCGCCGTTGCCGAGACGGACCACACGCCCGGTCGCACCCGCAGGGCGCCCAGGATCGTATCGCCGGGCTCGGCGGCGAGGTCCACCTCGATCGTGGGGCCGCCCGCCGCCTGCCGGAGTCGGGCGGGGCTGTCGACGCGGAGAACCTGCCCCCGGATGAATGCCACCCGGTCGCACAGCCGTGCCGCCTCGTCGAGGTTGTGGGTGCTGAGCACGATCGTGCGGCCCATCGTCCGCAGCGTCTCGAGTGCGTCGCGCACGATGAACGCGGCCTCCGGGTCCAGCGCCGCCGTCGGCTCATCGAAGAACAGGACCGCCGGCTCGTGGAGCATCGCCCGTGCGATCGCGAGCTTCTGCTTCATGCCCTTGCTGAACTGGCCGGTGAGCGTATTGCGTCGGTCCCAGAGGTCGAAGAGGCGCAGCAGGCGCTCGATGCGCTCCGCACGCAGGCCGGCCGGCACCTGGTGCAGCCGGCCGAAGAAATCCAGGTTCTGGACGGCCGTCATTCGCTCGTAGAGGGCCGGCGTCTCGGTCAGCAGGCCGATCCGGGCGCGCACTTCGTCCGCTCGCTCCACGACGTCAAGGCCGTCGACCCACGCTCGCCCCTCGGAGGGAGCGATCAGCGCTGTCAACAGGCGCACCGTGGTCGTCTTGCCCGCGCCGTTGGGGCCCAGCAGCCCGAAGACCTCGCCCGCGCGCAGCTCGAAGCTGACGTCACGGACCGCCCACAACGATCCGAAGGACCGTCCAAGGCCCTCGGCGCGAACCATCGGCCGCGCCGGATCGGCCGTCAATGTCGTGGCGGCTCCCACTCAGCCGCCCCGACGGCCGGCGAGCATCCCGAGATCGAACTTGCGCTCAGTCCCATGGAGCAGGCGATTGATGTTGTCGGCGTGGCTGATCCAGATCAGACCCGGACCGATCGCGGCGTAGACGAGGTACGCCATCGGGATCGTCCGGTTGAGGACGAGATACACCAGCAGCGTGGCCGGGAACATCGCTGCCGACCCGATCAGGGATCCCAGCGACACGTACCGCGAGACGAGGATCACGACGATGAAGACCGGGATGGCAAGCAATACGGCGAGCGGCTGGATGACCAGCATGGTGCCGACGCCCGTGCCGACGCCGCGGCCGCCGCCGAAGCGCAGGAAGACCGACCGGAACGAGCCGATGACGGCCGCGAATGCCGCGGCGACCTCGACGGCCGCTTCGCCATCGGTGACCATTCGAGCAAGCAGGACGGGGAGCGCCCCCTTCGCGAGGTCGCCCAGGACGACGAGCGCGGCCCATCGCCGGCCCAGGGCCCGCAGCGCGTTGGTCCCGCCGGTCCGCCCGGAGCCGATGGTCCGAGGGTCGGGGCCGCCCGAGATCCGCGCCACGAGCACCCCGATCGGCAGCGAACCCGACAGGTAGCCGACGGCCACGAGAGCGGTGGCGACGAGGAGAGAACCGGCATCCATGGGCAGCGAGCGGCCTCGGCAATCCGGAGAACAGGCCGTGGAGTCTACCCACCGCCGACCCGGGCCAGCGCGCCGGGAACGCGTCGAACACGCGGTACCATCGGCGCCGTGAGCACCCAGCAGCGCAGCCCGGGCGTCTGACCGTGGCCGTCGGATCCAGCAATTCCTTCGACCTGATCGTTCTCGGTGCCGGGACCGGCGGCTACACCGCTGCGTTCCGGGCCGCGCAACTTGGCCTGCGGGTGGCGCTCGTTGACGAGGACAAGATCGGCGGGACCTGCCTCCATCGCGGCTGCATTCCCACCAAGGCCCTGCTCGAATCGGCGGCCTTCATCGAGCGGATTCGCCACGCGAAGGACTTCGGGATCGCGCTGCCCGGCGAGCCGATCGTCGACTACGCCGGCGTGGCGAAGCGCCGCGACCAGGTCGTGAAGCGGATGTGGACCGGCCTTCGAACGCTGGTCGACAAGAACAAGGTGACCTGGGTGGCGGGCCGCGGCCGCCTCGAGGGCGCCACGCGCGTCCGGGTGAGCCAGCCGGGCGAGGACGGGACGCCCGGTGCCGGCGGGGAGCGGCTGCTCGAGGCCACGGACGTGATCCTCGCCACGGGCTCGCGGGTCAAGAGCCTGCCCGGGCTCACGCCCGACGGCACGCGAATCGTGACCTCGGACGACCTGCTGCGCACCGACCGGCTGCCCGCCTCCATCGTGGTCGTGGGTGGCGGCGCGGTGGGCGTGGAGTTCGCCTCCATGTTCCATGACGTCGGCGTCAAGGTGACGCTGCTCGAGTACCTGCCGGCGATCGTGCCGCTCGAGGACCGTGAGGTCAGCCAGGCGCTGGAGCGTTCATTCACCCGGCGCGGCATCAAGGTCATCACGAAGGCCCGCTTCGATCCCGCGGCAGTCAAGGTCGAGAAGGACGGGATCATGGTCGTCGTCGGCCCCGAGGGTGGTCCGACCGAAGAGCTGCGCGCCGAGCAGCTGCTCGTTGCCACGGGGCGTGCGGCCAACATCGAGGATGTCGGCCTCGATACCACGCGCGCCGAGGTGGAGCGGGGGATCATCAAGGTCGACGGCCACTGCCGGACCCGCGAGCCCCACCTCTATGCGATCGGCGACATCATCGGTGGCCTCTGGCTGGCGCACACCGCGGCCCACGAAGGGCTTGTTGCCGCGCACACGATCGCAGGCGACCCCGACGTGCACCCGATCGACTACGTCCAACAGCCGCGCGCGACCTACTGCCGGCCCGAGATCGCCTCGATCGGGCTGACCCACCAGCAGTGCGAGGAGCAGGGCCTGCCCGTCAAGGTCGGCAAGGTGCCGTTCCAGGCGATCGCCAAGGCGATCATCGGGGGCGAGCACGAGGGGTTCGCCAAGGTCATCGCGCACGCCGAGACCGGCGACACCCTCGGCGTCCACGTCGTCGGGCCCCACGCGACGGACCTGATCGCGGAGACGTCGCTGGGCATGACGCTCGAGGCGGCGGCCTGGGAGATCGGCTCGGCCACGCACCCGCATCCGACCCTTTCCGAGGTCATCGGCGAGGCCGCGATGGCGGTCGACGGGAGGTCGATCAACTTCTGATGGGCCGCTCGACGGCGCCCTCGGGTCTCGGGGATGCGGTCGGGCTGTCCGACGAGCAGCTGGTCGGGATGTATCGCCAGGTGGCGCTCGCACGCGCCATCGACGAGCGGATGTGGGTGCTCAACCGGGCGGGTCGCGTGCCGTTCGTCATCAGCGGCCAGGGCCATGAGGGTGCCCTGGTCGGCATCATGTCGGCCTTCCGGCGTGGGCACGATTGGATAGTGCCCTTCTACCGTTCGATCGCGGCCTGCCTGACGTTCGGCATGACACCCCGCGATCTGCTGCTCGCACAGTTCGCGAAGGCCTCCGATCCCTCGTCCGGCGGCCGCCAGATGCCGGGTCACTACGGCTCGGCGGCCCACAACATCCTCTCCACGTCTTCGCCGGTGGCGACCCAGATCCTGCATGCGGCCGGGATCGCCCTCGCGGCGAAGCTCCGCGGCACCGACCAGGTGGCCGTCACGTTCATGGGCGAGGGCGCCTCCAACCAGGGCGACGTCCACGAGGCGCTCAACTTCGCCGGAATCCATCACCTCCCGTTCGTGTTCGTCGTGGAGAACAACGGCTACGCGATCAGCGTGCCCGCGTCGAAGGAGCTGGCCGTCCGCGACGTTGCCGTCCGTGCCGCCGGCTACGGGATGCCGGGCGTCATCGTCGACGGGGCCGATGTGCTGGGCTGCTATCCGCCGGCGGCCGAGGCCGTGCGGCGCGCTCGGGCCGGCGAGGGCTCGACCTTCATCGAAGCCAAAGTGACCCGTCTCACGGCTCATTCGTCGGATGACCAGCAGACCAGGTACCGCTCCGAGGCGGAACTGACCGCGGAGCGTGCCCGTGACCCGCTCCCTCGATTCCGGGCGCAGCTCCGCGATGCTGGAGTGCTCGACGACGCCCTCGAGGCCGAGATCGCGGCGGAGAACCTGCGGCAGGTCGATGACGCGACTGAGCACGCCGAGGGGGAGCCTGATCCCACGGTCGACACCGCGCTCCTGTACGTCTACGCGGAAGACCGCCCGCCGGCGGCGGGGGCTTGACGACTGCCGATGGCCACCCGGACATTCATCGAGTCGATCCGCGAGACGCTTGCCGGAGAGATGCGGCGTGACCCGGCCACGATCGTGCTCGGCGAGGACGTCGGCCGCAAGGGCGGCGTGTTCCTCGCCACCGACGGGCTGTACGCCGAGTTCGGTGAGAGCCGCGTGATCGACACGCCCCTCACCGAGTCGATGATCGTGGGCGTCTCGATCGGCGCAGCCGCCAATGGACTGCGGCCGATTGCTGAGATCCAGTTCGCCGACTTCATCTTCCCGGCGTTCAACCAGATCCTCTCCGAGGCGGCACGGATGCGCTACCGCTCCAACAACGCTTTCGGGTGCCCGATCACCATCCGCGCCCCGTACGGCGGCGGCGTCCACGGCGCGCTGCACCACTCGCAGTCGGTCGAGGCGTTCTTCACGCACATCCCCGGCCTCAAGGTGGTGGTGCCGTCCACGCCGCACGATGCGCGTGGCCTGCTTCGCTCTGCGATCCGCGACGACGACCCGGTCCTCTTCTTCGAGCACAAGAAGCTCTATCGCTCGGTCCGGGGCGACGTACCCGATCGCGAATACACGATCCCGCTCGGCTCTGCCGCCGTGGCGCGCCCTGGAACGCAGATCACGGTGGTTGCCTACGGGCTCATGACGCACTACGCGCTCGAGGCCGCTGACACCGTCGACGACGAGGGCATCTCGGTCGAGGTGATCGACCTGCGCTCGCTCCGCCCGCTCGACCGCGGAACGCTGCTTGAATCGGTCCGCAAGACCGGCAAGTGTCTGATCGTGTACGAAGACAATCGATTCGGCGGCTACGGCGCGGAAGTGGCGGCGATCGTGGCGGAAGAGGCCTTCGACTACCTCGACGGTTCGATCACCCGTCTGGCGGGCCCGGACGTGCCCGGCGTGCCGTACAATCATGTCCTGGAGGACTGGTTCATGGTCAGCCCGGCCAAGATCGCCGACGCGATCCGGACGCTGGCTGCGTACTGACGTGCCGCATTTCCCGGGCGAGGACAGCGGCATCTCACTGCCGATCCGACGCCGGGTCACGCCGACGGCGCTTGCTCGGTGCTTTCGGGTCACTCACGTCCATGGCACAGGCCCGATGCCTTGTCAGATCCCGCCGCGGGCGTGACGCGCCGAGGCGCCCGGGCTGGTCGCGACCCGATGACACCGCCGATGCCCATGATCTGCCGCCCTGAGCGTGAATCAGATCGACAGGCGGCAGCCGGGTGTCGCGCGGACGGCGGTGGATCACGATCATGCCCGCCCCGCGTGACCCATCCGCCCGGATGCGCCAAACTACGGCCATTGCGAACGCCAACTGCCCGCGGCGGCGCCGCGCGTCCTGCAAGGAGAACCGATCCGTGGCCAAGGTGACGATGCCCCAGTTGGGCGAGAGCGTGGCGGAAGGCACGATCGGCAAGTGGCTCAAGAAGCCGGGCGACCAGGTGGCCAAGTACGAGCCGCTGCTCGAGGTCATCACCGACAAGGTCAACGCTGAGGTGCCCTCGCCGTTCGCGGGCGTGCTGCGCGAGATCCTGGT
>VGPE01000134.1 GCA_016875645.1 Chloroflexota bacterium | reverse complement strand
CGCTGCTCGGGGAAACCGAATTCGAGCCGCCCGGGCGCTGGTATCGGTGACCGGGATGCGGTGGCACTCCCGCTCCACGCCGACCCTCCAGTGACCGGGAGGCGCTGACACTTGGCCCTCTGGGCGTGATCGGCCGTCGCATCGGGCGTGTGGGCCCTCCGGCGGCCCCGTTTGACGGCGCTCCGCCCGCCGCCCGTTCCCGGCGCCGGTTCAATGCACGGGCCGGATGGATCCGCTGCGGCGGCGGGCATCCCCGAGCACGCCGCCTCGCTATACTTCGAGCTGTCCTCCTGAGTCTTCTCCCGAGGTCCGCCCATTGCCTCATCGCACCCGAAGCAGCGCCCCGTGAGGCACCTGGCCCGCGCCGGGACTCGCAACCGGGCCGATTGCCCGGCCAGATGGGCGCACTCTATCCCCGACCCGGGCCTTCTGGCCCGGGGTCTTTTGTGTTCGGAGCCCCTCTTGCGAACGGAGCGCCACTGATGCCCGCCACCGTGATCGTCGGCCTGCAGTGGGGCGACGAGGGGAAGGGCAAGACCACCGACGTTCTTGCCGAGCAGACGGCGATGGTCGTCCGCTACCAGGGCGGCGACAACGCCGGCCACACGGTCGTCCTGGGCAACGAGGTGTTCAAGCTGCACCTGGTGCCCTCCGGCGTTCTCTATCCGCACATCGTCTCGGTGATCGGGCCGGGCGTGGTGGTCAACCCGGCCACGCTCATCGATGAACTCGACGGGCTCTCGGCTCGCGGCGTTGATGTCGCCCGCGTCCGCGTCAGCCGCTCGGCCCACGTCGTCATGCCGTACCACATCGCCCTGGACCGGGCGCTCGAGATGCGCCTGGCGGGGGAGGCTGTCGGGACGACCCATCGCGGGATCGGCCCCGCGTACTCCGACCGGGCGCTGCGCATCGGGCTGCGCATGGAGGACCTGCTCGACCCGCAGCGGTTCCGCCACAAGCTGGCCCGTACGCTCCCTGACAAGAACGCGGGCCTCGCACGGACCGAGGGGATGCCCCAATTCGAGGTCGACGAGCTGGCCGACAAGGCGGCCGAGTGGGGCCGCCGCCTGCGACCGCACATGGCCGACACGACCTGGCTCGTCCAGGACGCCCTGGCGCGCGGCGAGCAGGTCCTCCTGGAAGGCGCCCAGGGCACGCTCCTCGACATCGACCACGGCTCGTACCCCTACGTGACGTCCTCGAGCCCGGTGGCCGGCGGCGCATGCACGGGCGGCGGCATCGGCCCGCTCCAGGTCGACGAGGTCATCGGCGTCATGAAGGCCTACTCGACGCGTGTCGGGTCCGGGCCCTATCCCACGGAGCTCACCGACGAGATCGGGAAGGGGATCGCTCAGCGCGGCCGGGAGGTGGGGACCACGACGGGCCGCCCGCGGCGAGTCGGCTGGTTCGACGCGGTGTCCCTGCGCTACGCGGTCGCCGTGAACAGCGTCAGCAGCATCATGCTCAACAAGCTCGACATCCTCTCGGGCATCGACGAGATCCTGCTCTGCGTTGCCTACGACGTCGACGGCGAGCGGGTCGACAGCTGGCCGTCGAGCGCCGACGTCCTCGCGCGCGCGACACCGATCTATGAGCGCTTTCCCGGCTGGGGCGAGGAGATCCACGGTGTTCGCGCCCTGGCCGACCTGCCCGAGAACGCTCGACGCTACGTCGCCGTGCTGGAGGACCTGGCGGGCGTGCCGATCGTCCTGATCTCGGTCGGGCCCGAGCGGAGCCAGACCATCGAACGGGCCGCGAGGCCCCTGCGGCGGGGCGTGGCCCGACCGCCCTCCACGGCGGGGGTGCACCCGGCGTGACGCCGCCGATCATGCCGACACGGATCCTGATCGTCGGCAGCGGCGGCCGCGAACACGCGCTGGCCTGGAAGCTCGCCCATGAACCGGGCGTGAACGACGTCATCGTGGCGCCGGGCAGCGACGGGATCGCGGCCGAGCCGCGGGTGACGGTCGTGCCCGGCGTGGACCCGCTCGACGGCGCGGCCGTGGTCGCGCTGGCCCGCGCCCATGCGGCCGAACTGACCGTGATCGGACCGGAGGCGCCGCTGGCCGCCGGCGTTGCCGATGCGCTGGCGGCAGCGGGCATCGCGGTCTTCGGGCCGATTCGCGCGGCGGCCAGGATCGAATCGAGCAAGGCCTTCTGCCGAGAGGTGGCCGATGCGGCGGGTGTGCCCATGGCGCGCGGCCGGGCGTTCTCCACGGCAGCCGCCGGCCGCTCGGCGGCCCTGGAGCTCTTCGAGCGCGACGGTGCCGTCGTCATCAAGGCCGATGGGCTGGCGGCCGGCAAGGGCGTGACGGTGTGCGACGACCGGGCCACGCTCGAGGCGGCGCTCAGCCGGGACGGCCCGGTCGTGGTCGAGGAGCGTCTCGTCGGTCGCGAGGCGAGCGTCATGGCGCTCTGCGATGGAGTGGACGCCGTTGCGCTGCCGGTCTCGCGAGACCACAAGCGGCTGGCCGACGGCGATCATGGCCCGATGACGGGCGGGATGGGCGCGTATTCGCCCCTGGCGGACGTGCCCGACGCGGCTGCGGACGACCTGCTCGACCGGTTCCACCGTCCGGTGCTCCGGGAGCTGGCACGGCGCGGCGCCACGTTCCGGGGCGCCCTGTACGCGGGCCTGATGCTCACCTCGGCAGGTCCGCGCCTGCTGGAGTTCAACGCCCGGCTCGGCGACCCTGAAACACAGGTGATTCTGCCCCGGCTGGCCGTCGCGCTGGGCCCGATGCTTTTGGCGGCGGCCCGTGGACGGCCCGCATCGTCGGGCACGCAGCTGCCGACCTTCCCCGGCGCCGCGGTCGGCGTCGTCCTCGCCTCGCAGGGATACCCGGATTTGCCTCGCCGCGGCGATCGGATCGAGGGCCTGGCGGATGCACTGGCAGGTGGCGCCGTCGTCTTCCACTCCGGGACCCGCCGTGACCAGGATGGCTCGTGGCGGACGAATGGCGGCCGTGTCCTCACGGTGGTCGGCCGCGGGCACGACACCGAGGCGGCGCGCGCGGCCGCCGACGCAGCCGCGGGCCGGATCTCGTTCGCCGGCGCACAACGTCGCCACGACATCGGCGTCCAACCGGCCCCGGTGACGGCATGATCCGCCGCTACACGCTCGCCGAGATGGGTGCCATCTGGGCCGAGGCGGCGCGCTTCGAGCACATGCTCCGGGTCGAGATCGCGGTGGTTCGGGCGCAGGTGCGGCGCGGCCTCGTGCCGGTCGAGGCGCTGGCGGCGATCGAGGCGCGGTCCAGCATCAACGTCGATCGGATCGCCGAGATCGAGCAGACCACCGACCACGACGTCATCGCGTTCGTCTCCCAGGTCGCCGAGTCCGTCGGGCCCGAAGGGCGCTACCTGCACCTGGGCCTGACGAGCAGCGACGTGCTCGACACCGCGCTGGCGCTCCAGCTGCGGGCCGCGGGCATGCGGCTCCTCGGGGGCGCAGACGCGCTGATCCGGGCACTGATCGCCCGCGCGCGCGCCGAGGCCGACACCGTGATGATGGGCCGCACGCACTCGGTCCACGCCGAGCCGACCACCTTCGGGCTCAAGCTCGCCGGCTGGGCGTTCGAGGTCGATCGCGACCGGCACCGGCTCGCAGCCGCCGTGGACGAAATCGCGACCGGCAAGATCTCGGGGCCGGTCGGCACCTACAGCCACCTCGATCCGGAGATCGAGGCCGAGGTGCTCGGCGAGCTCGGCCTGCACGTGGATCCCGTGTCCACGCAGATCGTCCAGCGTGATCGCCACGCCGCGCTGCTGGCCGCGATCGCGATCATGGGCGGGTCTCTGGAGCGGTTCGCGACGGAGATTCGCAACCTCCAGCACACCGAGATCGGCGAGGTCCAGGAGCCGTTCCGGGTGGGGCAGAAGGGCTCCAGCGCGATGCCTCACAAGCGCAATCCCATCCTCGCCGAGCGGATCGCGGGCCTTGCGCGGCTGCTCCGCGGCTACGCGCACGCGGCCATGGAGAACCAGCCGCTGTGGCACGAGCGCGACATCAGCCACTCGAGTGCGGAGCGGGTGATCCTGCCGGACGCGACGATCGTGCTCGACTACATGCTGGTCCGGATGTCCTCGCTCATCGAGGGCCTCATCGTCCGTTCCGAGCGGATGCGCGAGAACATCGACCGCGGCCTCGGGCTCCATGCGAGCAGCCGGGTCCTGGTGGCGCTGATGGAGGACGGCGGGCTTTCACGCGAGGACGCCTACGCGGTCGTGCAGCGTGCAGCGCTGCGGGCCGCCGACGAACGCCGCGCCCTGCGCGACCTGCTCGCGACTGACCCCGAGGTAGCCACCCGCCTCACGCTGACCCAGCTTGACGCGTGCTTCGACGACGCGGCGTTCCTTCGCAACGTACCGGCGGTGATCGCGCGGCTCGACAGGCTCGAGGCTACGACCCATGCCGGACGGTAGCGGGCGCGCCGCCGTGGTGGGGCCTGGCGGATTCATCCGATCGGGCAAGGTCCGCGACCTGTATGAGCTCGATGGCATGAGGCTGCTGCTGGTGGCCAGCGACCGCCTGAGCGCCTTCGACGTCGTGCTCCCGACGCCCATCCCCGACAAGGGGCGGATCCTCACCGGCCTCTCGCGCTTCTGGTTCGCGCAGACCGCGTCGATCGTCCCGAACCACCTGCTTTCGACCGATCCTGCGGATCTGCCCGCGGACCTGGTCGTGGAGGCCGGCGGCTCCGACGAGCTGCGCGGCCGGATCATGATCGGGCGGCGCGCGCGGGTCCTGCCGATCGAGGTCATCGTCCGCGGCTACCTCGCCGGAACCGGCTGGAAGGATTACCGCCGGACCGGCGAGATCTGCGGCATCCCGCTCCCGGCGGGCCTGCGCGAGAGCGACCGGCTGCCCGAGCCGCTGCTCACACCGTCGACCAAGGCCGAGCGCGGGACCCACGACGAGAACATCGACCTCGACGCGATGGAGACGCTGCTGGGGGGTGGGGCGAGTGGCCGTGACCTCGCAGCGCGCGTCCGCCACGCGGCGCTGGCGCTGTACCGATTTGGGGCCGCGCGCGCGGAGCCGGCCGGCATCCTGGTGGCGGACACGAAGTTCGAGTTCGGCGTCCTGCCCGATGGGACGCTGCTCCTCGTCGACGAGGTGCTGACGCCCGACTCGAGCCGCTTCTGGGACGCCGCGACCTACGAGCCGGGGCGCGCCCAGGCCAGCTTCGACAAGCAGTACGTGCGCGACTGGCTCGAGGCGAGCGGCTGGGACAAGACGCCCCCCGGCCCGGAGCTGCCGCCGTCGGTCGTGGCCGGGACGCGGGCCCGGTACGTCGAAGCCTTCGAGCGCCTGACCGACGCACGCTTCGAGCGCTACCGTACTGAGGACGTGATCGGCCGATGAGCGATGCCGTAAGAGACTTCCGCTTCGCCGTCAACGTGACGCCGCGCGAGGGGATCCTGGATCCCCAGGGACGCGCGGTCGAGCAGAGCCTGCCGCATCTCGACGTCCACAACGTGTCGGGAGTGCGGGTCGGGCGCCGTGTCGAGTTGACGGTGAGCGCCGCCGACGAGGCCGCCGCGCGCGCCGTCGTCGAGCGACTCGCGCACGAGCTGTTCAGCAACCCGCTGATCGAGGCGTTCGAGGTCGTGGCACTGGGCCCGGCGGCCGCGGCAGGAGTCCGGGCGTGACGGTCAGGATCGGCGTCGTCGTCTTTCCCGGCTCGAACTGTGACGCTGACACGCTGCACGGCCTGCGCGTGGTGGGCGCCGAGCCCGTCGAGCTCTGGCACGAGCAGGCCGACCTCGGCGGTGTCGCGGCCGTCGTGCTGCCCGGCGGCTTCGCATACGGCGACTACCTGCGCGCGGGAGTCATCGCCCGGTTCTCTCCCGTCATGCGCGCGGTCAGCGCCTTCGCTGCCGAGGGCGGGCTCGTTCTGGGCATCTGCAACGGCTTCCAGGTCCTGGCGGAGGCCGGGCTGGTCCCGGGCGCGCTTCTGCGCAACCGCTCGGTCCGGTTCGCGGGTCGCGAGGTGATGATCGCCGCGGACCATGATCGATCGGCCTTCACCCGCGGCGTCCCGGTCGGCCGTCCGCTGCGCATGCCGATCGCGCACGGCGAGGGGTGCTATTACGCCGACGACGCGACCCTCGACGAGCTGGAGCGGAGCGGGCAGGTGCTCTTCCGGTACGTGGATGCCGCCGGCCGGCCGGCGAGTGACCCCGCGGACCGGGCAAACCCGAACGGCTCGCTGCGGGCCATCGCGGGCGTGATGAATCGCGCGGGCAACGTCGCCGGGCTGATGCCGCACCCCGAACGGGCATCGGAGGCGATCCTCGGCTCCGCGGACGGCCGGCCGATCCTCCAGGCCCTGGTCGACTCCGCGCGGGAGCATGCCGCCGCCGGCCGCCGTCATGCGCCCGGGATCGCCGTCGCGTGAGCGCCGTCGAGGCCCCGCCCGCGGCGCCGCTGCACCGCCAGCTCGGACTCACCGACGACGAGCTGGACGGCATCCGGGCGCGGCTCGGTCGCGACCCCAATGACCTCGAGCTCGCCATGTTCAGCGTGATGTGGAGCGAGCACTGCTCCTACAAGAGCAGCAAGCCCCTGCTTCGGACCCTGCCGACCGGGGGCCCGGGCGTGGTTGCGGGGCCGGGCGAGAACGCAGGCGTCATCTCGATCGGCCACGGCAGGGCGGTCGCCTTCAAGATCGAGTCGCACAACCACCCGTCCGCGGTGGAGCCCTACCAGGGTGCCGCGACCGGCGTCGGGGGCATCCTGCGCGACATCTTCACGATGGGCGCGCGGCCGATTGCGGTGCTGGATGCGCTCCGCTTCGGCGACCCGTCGTCCGCGCGAACGCGACACCTCGTCGACGGCGTTGTGCGTGGCGTCGGCGGGTACGGCAACTGCGTGGGTGTCCCGACGGTCGGCGGCGAGCTCGTGTTCGACTCCTCCTACCAGGGCAATCCGCTGGTGAACGTCATGGCGATCGGCATCCTGGAGGAGGCCCACCTGACGCGGGCGACCGCGCCCGGCCCCGGCAACGCCGTCGTGCTGTTCGGGTCAACGACCGGCCGCGATGGCATCGGCGGCGCGTCGGTCCTGGCGTCGGCGACCTTCGGCGCCGAAGAACCGTCCAAGCGCCCCACGGTCCAGGTCGGGGACCCATTCGCGGAGAAGCTGCTCATCGAGGCATCGCTGGAGCTGATCCGGGGTGGGCTGGTGGAAGGGCTCCAGGATCTGGGCGCCGGCGGAATCACGTGCGCCACCTCGGAGACTGCCGACCGCGCCGGGACCGGCATCGACGTCGATCTCGACGCCATCCCGCGCCGCGAGCCGGGCATGCTGCCCTACGAGGTGATGATCTCGGAATCCCAGGAGCGGATGCTCGCCATCGTCCGCCCGGAACTCGTCGATGCGGTCCGCGAGGTCTGCGCCCGGTGGGGCCTGCCCTGCGCGGTGATCGGGACGGTCACCGATGACGGGGACGTCACGGTCCGCCGCGACGGAGCTGAACTGGCGCGCATCCCGGCGGCGGCCCTGACGAGCGACGCGATCGTCCACCAGCGGGTTGCGCAGCCGCCGGCCCGCCGCCGCGCAGCGCCGGCGCCGGGTGCACCACCACCCCCCGCCCAGGCCCTGCCGGA
>VGPE01000133.1 GCA_016875645.1 Chloroflexota bacterium | reverse complement strand
AGTTCGGCGTCCGGCAGCATGCCCACGGCTTCGCGCAGCAGGTCGATGCGTGCGAATGGGTCCGACTCGCCCGAAAGGAGCAGGACCGGGCACGTGATCCGGGGCCAGTGGCCGACGCGCGGTCCGATTTCGGGACCGCCCGGCCGGTGGAGCGGGTAGCTGAACAGGACGAGCGCCGCGAACGGGCGCTCGGCAGCGAGCAGGCTGGCCACCCGCCCGCCGAATGAATGGCCGCCGACGGCGACGCGGCCGGATTCGGGCAGCTGGGCGGCGAAGGCGGGGACTGCATCCTCGGCCCGTCGCTTGGGCAGGTCGATCGCGATCGCCCGGACACCGCGGCCGGCAAGGCCCGCGACATGAGGCTCCATGGATGCCTTCGTCCCGGACGCACCGTGGCCCAGGACGAGCGTGAGGTCGCCGGACGGCGCACCCGGGCGACGGGTCATCGCAGGCAGCCGGCGCAGGCTGTGACAGACAAGATGTCACGCATCGGTCCGATCCTCGTCGCACGGAAGGCCCGGAGGCCCGCCACGCGGAGGTTGGAGATGATTGAGCTTGAATGCCCGATGTGCGACGAGGCGACGGTCGTGGCCTTCGACGCGACAGAGCTGCGGTGCGAGGGTTGCGCGATCTCGGTGGGGATCTACGCTCGGCCCGCGGAGCGGGCGTTCGTGCTGTCGGCGGCCGCCTGACCGCCCGCCCCGGCCGCGCTCAGAGGACCCGGACCGCAGAGGCGCCGCCCGAGATCGAGACGGTGACCCGGTCGCGGCTGGTCGCGAAGTCGGGCGTCTCGCCGCGGCCCTCTACCCGGAGCAGTCCGCCTTCGGTGCGAACGCGCGCCGCCACGCCAGCGGGGATCTGGACGCTGACATCCGACGCGCCGGCCGTGATCCTGACATTCACCTCACCGTTCGGGTGCGGGAGCACGAGCAGCAACTTGGCGGCGCCGATCGAGAATCGTGCATCCACGATTCGCAGCCCGTCGAGGTCCACCGAGAAGTCGCCCGCGCCGGCATGCAGTGAAAAGGCGGTCGACACGTCCCCGGCGATCCGCACGTCCCATTCCGTTCCGCCCCGGAAGGCCCAGGGCAGCCAGTTCGCGTCCTGGCGCAGCCGGACGCGGGTCCGCGGGCCCGAACGGTCGACGTTGGCGTAAATGTCCTCACGGATGGAGTTCGCCTCCACGAGTTCAGTCGCACCAGCTCCCACTCGGAACGTGCCCGCACCCACCCCGAGATCGAACTCGAGCTGCGTGGTCCCGTCTCGCGGGACGCGGATCGCGGTGCCACCCCTGGCCGGCGCAGTGGGCCCACCGGTTCCCGGTGCAGGCGGCGTGATCACGGTGCCGGCGGCCGGGCCCGCGGGACGAAGCGCCCGGACCAGGAACAGGGCCCCGATCCCGACGAGGACGATCGGCCACAGCACCTCTCCGCCGAGCCGCAGGATGCCTGCGTTGCTGAGGAAGTACAGGATTCCGACGCCGATCAGCACGATCCCGAAGAGCTCGGGTCCGCGCATGGACCAGCCGGATCGCCCAGCCTCGTTCATCGCCGCCTCCGCGGCAAACGGTACGCGCATCTTCGGGGCTTCGCACGTCCCGTCGATCCTGCGTCGAGACCGGGCGGCATACCTGTCGGGCGCGGATACTGTGCGACACGCGGCGCGATCTCGCGCCGGCGAGGGAGGGCTGGGCTGGCATGGATCGGCATCGCTGGGGGCCGCTGACGGCGGAGGCCGTGGGCACATTCCTGTTCTTCTTCATCGGTGCCGGGGCGGTCGTGGTCAACGCCGGGACGGACGGAGGGGTCAGCCTGGTGGGGATCGCCCTCGCCCACGGCCTGGCCCTGGGTGTGCTCGTTTCGGCGCTCGGCGCCGTCTCGGGCGGACACTTCAATCCCGCGGTGACGCTCGGCGTCTGGATCGCGGGGCGGATCACCGCAGACCGGGCGGTGAGCTACGTGGTCGCCCAACTCGCCGGGGCGCTTCTGGCGGGGCTCGCGCTGCGGGCGATCCTGCCCGAATCGATGTGGGTTCCCGCACAGCTCGGCACGCCATCGCTGGGCCTGGGCATCAGTCCCGTCGCGGCGATCGCGCTCGAGGCGATCCTCACCATGGTCCTGCTGTTCGCCGTGTTCGGGACCGCGATCGACCCGCGGGCACCCAAGATCGGCGGCCTGGCCATCGGGCTCGCCATCACCGCGGACATCCTGATCGGCGGCCCGCTCACGGGCGCGGCGATGAACCCGGCGCGCTGGTTCGGGCCGGCGGTCGCGGGAGGATTCCTCGACAACTGGTACGTCTGGATCGCGGGGCCGGCCATCGGTGCCGCCGTCGCGGCGGCGCTCTACCGGGGCATCTTCGCGCAGGAGAGCGACCTCGATCGGACGCCCGGCTCGCCGGAGGCCTGACCCGAACACGGGCACCGGGTCATCGGCCCGTCAGCAGCCCGTATCCGATCAACGCCGCGAACCCCAGGATCACCAGGTTCCCCAAGACGCTCGTCGCGACCTGCAGGCGCGGTGAGAGGCGGCGGTGGCCAGCGGACCCGACGATCGCGAGCAGCCACTGCCAGGAGAGCGATGACAGGAACGCGCCGGCCACGAAGGCCAGGCGCTCAGGCAGGCCACCTCCAACGTCCGGGAGCCCCAGGATGAGCGCGGAGAAGTAGATGACCGTGGCCGGGTTCAGCAGGGTCAGCGCCAGCAGCTGCAGGTATGTCCGCCACGCCGTGGGCGGCACTTGGCGCGTACGCGACCCGACAACGCCCGGACGCAGGGAGCGCAGGCCCCGGGCGGCGATCACGACCAGGACCACCGCCGAGACCAGGCGCAGCGGCCGGGAAACGGGCTCGATGAAACCGGCCAGCGCTGTCCCGAAGAGCATCGCCACCAGGGCATAGATGCCGTCGGCGCTCGCGGCGCCCGTGGCAGCGGCCCCGCCGATCCGCTTCCCGCGACGGATGCCGGTGTCGAGGATCAGGACCGCGATCGCACCGACCGGGATCGCGATGGCATAGCCCGCGGCCGCGCCCGCCAGGAACGCCCCGGTCACGTCGCGGCGAGGGTCGCGCTCGCGATGAGGGCGCTGCCGAGCGCGACCGAGACGCTGGCGAGGGTTCCGAGCAGGTAGTACTCGGCGAAGTGGCGGTCGTCGAGTTGGCGGAACCGGGCGATGGTCTTCGCTGCCACGACGAACCCGACCGCTGCCTGGGCTCCGGTCATCATGAACGCCACGATCAGCAGTCGCTCCAGCACGCCGATGGTCGCGCCCACCCTGGCGGGCGACGTTGACCGCGGGGGGCGCGGCGGGTGCGCCGGGTGGCCCACGGTCACCCCTTCCGCGCGAGCCTGCAGGCGGCCCACCCGTACGGTCCAGGCAGACCGGGTCGAGGCGGCGTCGGGCGACCCGGTGGCTGGCTCCTCCTCGCCCGTGATGGTCTCCCGCGGGTGCACCAGGGTCGCCACGAAGAACGACGCAGTCCGGATGTTGACGATCGCGAGTGCCACGACGACCAGGGCCACCGTCACGGCACGGTGGACCGCGGTCGGATCCCAGCGCGACAGGACCTCCGTCACTGCTGAGCCGAACGGCTCGGTGAGCGGCGCCGTCGCCAGCCACGCCAGCCAGACGACGGCGAGGACGAGGACGTGGGCCACCTGGTCGAGGGCGAACAGCGCCGCTGGCACGAACGTCCACGCCGTCCCGAGGCTGGCCTCCGGCGGTGGTGCCTCGTTCGCCGCGCGTGCGTCGAGCACCGCCCGCGCCTCGACGCGACGGGTGAGGACCACCTTGAACCGGTCGATCGCCGCATGCGCCGCGCTGATCACCACCGCGGCCACGAGGCCCGGCGCACCGAACGCGGCGATGAACGGGACCAGGCAGATGAAGACACCGGCGACGTGGAGAGACAACCCGCGCACGGCGCGCCGGCCGCGATTGACCTTGTCCGCGGCGATCGAATCGGTCTGGAGCACGAAATCGGCCACCAGGTGGGCGACGACGAGCCAGACGAGCACCAGCAACGGGTCGGCCGTCACGTCGTGGCCCGGCCAGTGGCCCTGGCTGCCGTCACGCGCTCTCAACCGCGTGGACGCCGCGCGCGAAGATCGTCCGCAGCGCGCGGGCGAGGCGCTCGATCGACCGGACCCGGCTGCGCCCCCACGTCACCGAGATCGTTGCGCGGCTGACTCCGAGTCGCTCGGCAACGTCGGCCTGGCGCAGGCCCTCCACCAGCGCCAGGCGGGCGATCTCCCGCTGGCGCGGGCTGAGGTCAGACAGCAGCTCCGCCAGCAGAAGCGCGAGGTCGGCCAGCAGCGCATCCTGCGGCCGGGACCCGCTGCGCATCGCGAGATCGTCGTGCGGGCGCGACCCCGCGCCGATGAGTTCCCGCGCGTCGAAGTAGGCCGGCCCGCTGCGTTCGGTGGCCCGGCCCTAGCCGGCGGCGATCGGACCAGCGGCGACGGCCCAGCGCATCGGCATCCCGCTCGCGTGGAGGCCCGCCAGCAGGACGGCTTGCAGCGGATCAGCGTCCGTCCGGATGAGTCCCTGGAGTTCGTCGCCCTGCGTGAACGCGAAGGGGGCGAGCCGCCGCTCGCCGTACGCCTCGTCCAGCTCGGCCGTCAGGCGCCGCAGCCAGGCGCCGGCAGCCGCCGGGGCGCGCCGCGACCGGATCACGTCGCCGATCAGGACGATCCCCCGCTCATCATTGTTCACCGCCGCAGTCTGATCGGCCACGACGTAACCGTCAACGGTTAACTTTGGCCGGAGTAGACGCTTCCGTATGACGAGAGGAACCGGGCGAGGATGGACTCCAGTTCGCGCCGCGTCTCGTCGGAGTCGTATTCGAGCAGCGGGTGGGGCGTCAGCAGCCGCTCCTCCAGGGCGCCGTTGCGCCGCAGGTAGACGGCCGGGTAGATGGAGCCCGTGCCGTCGGCCTCGAGGCGGCGGAGTCCGTGTGCCCCGGCGCTGTGGCCGGTGACGCCCCGATCGATGTCTTCGAGGGCCTGACCTCGCTCGCAGAGAAGAGCCTCGTTCGCCCGCAGGACGACGCCCATGGCGACGCCCGCTTCCTGATGCTTGAGACGATCCGGGCCTTCGCGCTCGAACGGTTCGAGGCAAGCCCCGAGGCGGATGCCGTCCGGCGGCGGCACGCCGAGTACTTCCTCGGCGTGGCGGAGCGGATCGGAACGGCGCTGCTCAGCGAGGATCGCAGGGAAAAGCTGATCGCGCTCGAAGACGACCACGACAACTTCCGGGCAGCTCTGGCCTGGCTCGAGACGCAGCGCGACCTGCCCGCGATGGCGCGACTCCTGGCCGCCCTGTGGCGGTTCTGGCAGATGCACGGCCACCTGTACGAGGCGCGGCGCTCCTTCGACCGCTTCATCGCGCTCGACGATCAGCGCCACGGCCTCGGGGCCGCCGAGCGCAGGGCGCTCCTGACGGCGGCGGGTGGCATCGCGTATTGGCAGGGCGACATCTCTGCGGCGCACCGCTGGTACCGCGAAGCCGCCGACCTCGCGCGCGTGCACGAGGGCGGCCTCGCGCTCGCCAACGCGCTCTACGATCTCTCGTTCGCCCCGATCGAGACCAGCCAGGCGGACTGGACGGCGAGCATCGTCGAGGCGTCCCGACCCCTCGTCGAGGAGGCGCTGGCGATCTTCCGCGCCGAGGGCGACGAGGACGGCGTCGCGCGGGCCCTGTGGGCGCTCACCAACCAGTATGTGTTCGGCGGCAACCCTGCCGAGGGGGAGGCCGCCGCCCGCGAGGCACTGGCGCTCAACCGGAAGTTCGGCAACGCGTTCGGAATCGGCTGGGCGCTCCACTCGGTCGGCCTGGTGGAGGTGGCGACCGGTCGCTTCGAGGCGGCGACCGCGACGCTGCTGGAGGCACTGGACCTGTTCCACCGCGCCGGCGACATGTCGGGCGTGACCCTGATCTCCAGCGACCTCGGTGTGCTCGCCCTGGTGCGCGGGGACCGCGAGCGGGGCGTCCGGATCGCCGCCGCCGCTGATCGCCTCATCGAGCAGACCGGGGCCGCGCTGGGGCGCATCTCGTACCAGGCCGCCGGCCTGCCCGTGCTGCAGGGCGGCCCCGAGGGACCCGAGGACGAGGCGCCATGGGCTGAGGGCCGCACCCTGGACGCCGATGCACTCGTGGCCTACCTGCGCGCAAGCGCCTGAGGACCGATATCCTCACTCGATGACCGCGGACGTCGTTGAGACCGCCGCCCCGAAGCCCTCCATCCCGAAGAACCCGGGCCGCCGCGAACTCGGGCTCAAGGCGACCCTCCTCTTCCCCGACCGCGACATCGTCCAGCGCTTCTACGTGCCGCTCATCTACACCGCGTGCCGGACCTGCTACAGCGAGCTCGAACCCGACGAGATCTTCCGGCGGGCGGTCGCCGGCGAGGTCCCCACGCCCAAGCAGCAGAAGCTGATCGCTGGCGTGATCGAGTCCGGCCATGGCTCGACGATCGAGCACATCGTGTTCACGTTCGGGATCAGCGGCGTGTCGCGGACGCTTTCCCACCAGCTGGTCCGCCACCGGGCCGGTGTCGCATTCGACCAGCAGAGCCAGCGCTACGTGAAGTTCAAAGACGCGTCCACGATGCTGCCGACCTCGATCGCGGAGGCCGACCCGGCCCTGCGCGAGCGGTACGAGTCCCAGATCGAAGGCGCCCTCGGAGCCTACGACGAGCTGGTGGCGGGGGGCATCCCCGGTGAGGACGCCCGATTCGTCTTCCCCAACGCGACCCGGACGAACCTCGTCATGACGGCCAACCTGCGGGCGCTCATCCACATGTCCGGCCTGCGCCTATGCACCATGGCCCAGTGGGAGATCCGCCGGCTGTTCCAGCTGATCCGCCACGAGATCTTCTCGGTGAGTCCGTTCCTGGGCTCATTCCTCGCGCCCAAGTGCGTGCCGCTCGGGTACTGCGACGAGATGGGCAACCGCGACGGCCATTGCCCGATCCGGCCGCACAAGGACCAGGTGCTCGAGGCGTGGGCGGAGAAGGCGAAGGGCGCGCGCACGCTGCCGGTCCGCTGACGGTGACCGGTCGCGGGTGAGCGTCAGGCTGCAGTTCGACCGGATCCCGCCCGGCGTCGAGGTCGGCCCGCACCGCCACGGCACCGAGACGATCGTGTACCTCGCAGCGGGCGAGCTGGCGTTCCTCCACGGGCCAGACCTCGACCGGCGCACGCTCGTCGGGCCGGGCGACGTGCTCTACGAGGCGCCGGGCGAGACCCACCTCGTGCGCAACGAGGGCCGGATCGACGCCCTCGCGCTGCTCGCGCACGACGATGCCGCGCCGGACGAAGAGGCCGCCGCACGGCGCTGGGAATCGGCCGAGGAGCCGGTCCGACGCCGTGCCAGGGCGCGGGTGGTGGACGAGGGCGGCCTGCGGCGCCGGCTGCTCGTCGCGCCGGGCGACTTCGGCACGCGCACGTTCGCGGTCGAGGAGGTCGAGCTGGAGGCCGGCGCGGTGGACGACTGGCACCGCCATCCGGGCGCGGAGCACGCGATGGTCGTGTTCGAGGGACGCGGCACGATCACCGTCGGGCGCATCAGCGAGACCCTCGAGCCGCTCAAGGGCATCCGCATCGAGGCAGGCCTGGCG
>VGPE01000132.1 GCA_016875645.1 Chloroflexota bacterium | reverse complement strand
TCGTTGTCGCCACCGATCCCGGAATGGAGGGTGTCGCCGGCGAGGCGGTTCGTGTACTCGATGTGGTCGACGTACATGTCGAGCGTCACGTCGGCACGCGCGAAGTATTTGCGGTTGTTGGGCCACTTGTCCGTGGCCCAGTCGGGCGCCGAGGGCGGCCAGATCATCCACGTGTCGGTTGATGCCCCGACCACGCCGTCGCGGTCGATCACGGCCTGGAGAATGTCGTCGGGGAGCTGGCGCTCCGCGCGGCTCAGGGCGCGGGCGTTCGAATGCGTGGCAAGCAGCGGGCCCTTGAACACCGCCAGCGCCTCGCGCACGGACTTGTCCGACGTATGGGTCACGTCGAGCAGCATCCCGAGGCGGTCCATCTCGCGCATGAGCGCCGGGCCCCGCTCCAGCAGGCCGACGTCGGTGCCGGTCCCCGTCCCGCCGCCGTACGGGCTCATCCCGTAGTGGCCGATGCTGAGCAGCCGGATCCCGTCGTCCCACCATTCGCCCAGCTGCTCGGGCTCCATGACCGAATCGGCGCCTTCGAGACCGAGGATCGCACCGACCGGGAGCTTGGAGCGGGCCGCCTCGGAGTCCTGCGCGGCCTCCCACTGCGCCATGTGCTCGCGCAGGTCCCCACGGGTCCGGATGATCCGCAGCTCGCCCATCCGCTCCAGGGCCTGGTACCACGCGATCTGGCCCTTGCCGATGGCGTAGACCCGGTATGGCTCGTTCCGGCCCGTGATCGTGCTGCCTTCACGCTCCATGTCGGACACGACCTTCAGGATCGCGACCGCCATCCCCGCCTTGCGCATCTCGGGAAGCGACGCCGTCGCGATGTCCTCGTGGCCGCGATCGCGGCGGCGCATCTCGTCGAGCGGCAGCGTGTAGTCGCGCCGGTGCCGCATCGCGATGGGCGCCATGGGCAGATCACCGTCGAAGATCAGCATCTCGTCTCCTTCAGCGTTCCGGGATCCGCGTGCCGTGGCGGCCGGAGCGCTGCAGCTCCTCGTACGCTGCGTCCAGGCACCGGAAGACCGGGCCCGGGCGGCCATCGCCCACCGGTGCGCCGTCGACCTTCGTGACCGGGATGATGCCCGCCGCCGTGGACGTCAGGAACGCCTCATCGGCGGTGAAGAGGTCGTACGGCGCAATCGGGCCCTCGCCATTCGGGATGCCCAGCTCGTCCGCCAGCTCCAGCACGGTCGCCCGGGTCACGCCTTCCAGGATCGCGTGGCTGGGCGTGACGACGCGGCCCTCGCGGACCATGAACAAATTGTAGCCGGGCGCCTCGCAGACCAGCCCCTGGTCGTCGAGCAGCAGCGCCTCGTCGGCGCCCGCGTTGATCGCCTCCAGCTTGGCGAGCACCAGGTTCAGGTAGTCAAGGCTCTTGATCCGCGCATCGAGCGCCAGGTGGCCGATGCGCTGCGTCGTCGTCAGCTTCGTCGAGAGCCCGGTCTCCTTCTTGCCCGCCCCGGCCAGCGAGAGGTACGGCCGCGCGAACACGATCAGCGTGGGCGTGCAATTGCGGGGATCGAGCAGCGGCTCCGGCGACACGCCGCGCGTGGCCACGACCTTGATGTAGGCGTCGCGCAGCCCGTTGCGCGCGACCGTCTCGATGATCACGCCCTCCAGGTCGGCCAGCGGGACCGGCGGCTCCAGGCGCACGGCGCGCAGCGAGCGGCGGAAGCGCTCCATGTGCTCGGCCAGCTTGAAGATGTAGCCATACGTGGCGAACATCGTGTCGAAGACGCCGTCGCCGTAGAGCAGCCCGTGGTCGAAGACCGACACGGCGGCCTCCCCCGCCGGCAGGTACTCGCCGTTGACATAGACGATGCCGGTCCACACCGCTGTCGCGGTCATGCGTCCTCCTCCTTCGCCGCTGCCACGCGCACGCCGGCCTGCTCCTCGAGCAGGATCAGCAGCGCCGAGTGATCCAGATCCGCGTCGCCGCGTTCGACGAGACGTTCGTAGCCGTCGGCCGCCTGGTCGAAGCCCGGGATCGGCACACCCAGCGACCGCGCGAGACCCTGGATGATTCGTGCGTCCTTGCGATGGAGCGCGGAGCGCGCGCCGGGCTTCCAGTTTGCGTCGATCATGCGCTGGCCGTGCAGCTCGAGCACGCGGCTTGCCGCGAACCCGCCGAGCAACGCTTCTCTCACGCGGACGGGGTCCACGCCGGCAGCCCTGGCGAGCAGGAGCGCCTCGGCCACGGCCTCGATCGTGGAGCCGACCACGAGCTGGTTGGCCGCCTTGGCGATCTGGCCCGCGCCGCTGTCCCCCACGTGAACGATGCGACCGCTCATCGGCTCGAGCACCGGGCGGGCGTGCTCGAGCGCGTCGGCGCGGCCGCCGACCATGATCGAGAGGGTGCCCGCGATCGCGCCGGCCTCGCCGCCGGAGACGGGCGCGTCGAGCAGGTCGGCGCCGCCCTGCGCGAGGCGGGCCGCCCACGCACGCGCGAGCAACGGGTCGCCGGTGGACATGTCGACCACGACGGCACCGCTCGAGGCGCCCTCGGCAACGCCGTTCGACCCGAACAGGACCGCCTCCACGTCGGGTGGGTCCGGGAGCATCAGGACGATCACGTCCGAAGCCCGGGCCACCTCGGCCGGGCTCTGGGCCGCGGTCGCGCCGGCGGCCACCAGCTCCTCCACCGGGCCGCGTGAACGCGAATGAACGGTCAGTGCGAACCCGCCATCGAGGATGTGGCGGGCCATCGGCCGGCCCATGACGCCCAGCCCGATGAAGCCCACCCGCGGGCGTACCGGCGCGATCCCGATCGCGCGCTCATCCCCGGCCAAGGCCGTACTCCTCGATCCAGCGGAGCGACTCCTCGCTGGTCCCCCTCGGCCGGTACTCGAGGCCGACACGACCCTCGTAGCCCACGTCGTCCACGGCCGCGAGCACGTTGCGGTAGTTGATCTCCCCCGTACCCGGCTGGTTGCGCCCGGGCGCATCCGCGATCTGGATGTGCCCGATCCGGTCTGCGAGCCGGCGCAGCGTGGGGATCAGCTCGCCCCCGGTGCGCTGCAGGTGGTAGAAGTCGAACTGGATCCGCAGGCTGGGTGAGTCCACCGCGTCGAGCAGCTCCTCGACGTCGGCGATGGACTCCATGATGTAGCCCGGGTTGTCGTACGGGTTGAGCAGCTCGACCAGGCCCAGCCGGCCAGCGTCGCCGAGGCGCTCGGCGGCCCAGCTGTAGTGCTCGACCAGGGCATCGAACTGCTCGGCGATGTCCAGGTCGGGGATGCGCTTGCCCGCGAGGATGTGCATCTTGGGCCCGCCGAGGCGCGCCGCGGCCGCGATCGCCTCCTCGATCGACGATTGGAACGCGTCGGTGCGCCCGGGATCGGCGGCGAAGCCGCGGTCCCCGGCCGGGTAGTCGCCGCAGAACACGTTCATCGCGTCGAGGCGCAGCCCGTTGCGCGCCAGGGCCTCGGCCACGGCGTCCACGTTCCCGCGCCAGCCCCAGTGGATCTCGACCGACCGGAAGCCCGCGGCTGCCGCGCGCTCGAAGCGCTCCAGGTACGGCGAATCGGTGAAGAGGAAGTCCAGGTTGACCGACAGCTTCGGCATCAGATCGTCGAGCGGTAGAAGGCCGCGTAGTGGTGGAGCGCGGCCTCGAGCACGTGGTCCGGATCGGCCCACTCGGGGCCGAAGCGGGTGACGGACATGGTCGAGAGATCCTCCGATGGGGCGCCGTCCACGATCCACTCGCCCAGCAGATCGCCGATGATCGGGGCGATGGACAGGCCGGCGACGTTGCAGCCGGCGGCGATCCACATCCCGTCGGAGCCCGGCACGGGTCCCACCAGGTGCTGGCCATCGACGGTCATGGTCGGCAGACCGCCGCGGTGGACCCGGATCGGGGCTTCGGCGACGGCGGGCAGCGTGTCGGAGGCGCGGTCCAGCATCCGGCGCAGGACCGAGAAGTCCAGCGGCGTGTCGCGCGCCTCGAACGTGGCCGGCTGGGCAGCCAGGTCGATCGCCACCGGGTCGGTCTCGTAGCCGCCCATCAGGAAGCCGCCCCACGACGGGCGGCCATAGACCGCCGCATCGATGATCCGCAGGATCGCGTGCTCCGGCCGGACGCCGTCGATCGGCTCGGTGATCAGCAGTTGATGGCGGGTGGGCACCAGCGGCACGGGATGGCCGGCGGCAGCCGCGATCTGGCCGGCCCATGGCCCGGCGGCGTCGATCACCAGCGGGGCGTCGATCGGCTCGGTGGCGGTCGCCACGCCCGTCACTCGGTCCCCGTGGCGCCGGATGCCGGTCACCGCCCGGTGTGGCAGCAGCCGCGCGCCGTGCCTCGCGGCTGCGCCGACGTACGCGATCGCGAGCTCACCCGGCTCGAAGTACGCGTCGGTGGGGATCCACATCGTGGACACCACCCGGTCCGGCTTCACGAGCGGGTTGAGCTCCGCTGCGCGGCCGGCGTCCACGATCTCCGCGGCGATCCCGTTGCGGCGCGCGGTCTCCACGTTGCGGTCCAGGATCTTCGCGTCCGTCTCGGTGCGGGCGATCTTAATGCCCCCCGATCGGACGAAGCCGAGCGAGTGATCCAGTTCCTCGGCCAGGTCTCCGATGCGATCCACAGCCTGCGTCGCGAAACGGGTCATGAGGTCCGTGCTGCGAACGGTGGCCGCGATTCCGGCCGCCCGCGGCGACGTCTGGGATGCCATCGCGTGGCGGTCGAGCAGCGCCACGGCCATCCCGCGCCGGGCCAGGTGGTATGCCACGGACGCCCCGAATCCGCCCGAGCCGATGACGACCGCGTCCGCGGTTTCAGTCACTCCCTCTCCCCGTGCAACTCCGCGTCCAGTGTAGGGACGCGGCGTCGGCGCGTCCGCTCGGCGGCGGTGGCGGCCGCGTCAACGGATGCGACGAGTTCGTCGGATTCGTCCGACCCGACCGGGCCGAAGACGACGCCGTAGTCCGCCGTCGCCCGGGACGGCGTCAGGACCCCGTTGCGGACGTCAGCCAGCACGGCCGCCGGATCGCGTTCGAGCGGATTGCCCCAGCCCGCGCCGCTGGCAAGCTCGTGGCGGAACCGGTCGCCGGTCCGAATGGGCGAGGGGCCCATGACGGGCCGGACGGTGATGTCGCCGGCGTGGTCCACGGTGGTCACCGACGGCCGGCCTGGCGAACCCCCGGCCAGCCCGAACGGCGGATGCTCGCGCTTGTCCGACCGGACCTGGACCGCCGCGTCCTGGCCGAGGTAGGTGAACTCCCGGACGAGGGATGGCGCCCCGCGCCAGCGGCCGGCGCCGGCACTGTCCGCCACGAGCCCGTAGTGGTCGAACCGCAGCGGGTAGGTGCTCTCGGCGATCTCGATCGGCATGTTGGCGTTGTTCGAGCCCGGGTGCGGGACGCCCGCTGGACCGTCGAAGCCCGGGCCGCCGCCGCGAGAGCCCGAGAACAGCTCCACGTACACGAACGGCCGCCCGGCAGGGTCGTCGCCGCCGATCGAGATCAGCGTGTTGCCGCCTTCCCCGTCGGCCGGCACGCGCTCCGGGACGGCCAGGGCGAGCGCGCCCAGGACCGCGTCCATGATCCGGAAGCCCGTGATGCCGCGGGCGCCGCAGGCCGCCGGGAAGCGCGGGTTCACCACGCTGCCTTCGTCGGCCACGATCGTGATCGGCCGGAAGTAGCCGGCCGAGTCGGGGATCCCGGGCGGCAGAACCAGGCGGATGGCCGCATAGACGGCCGACTTCGAGAACGGCAGGGGCGAGTTGATGCCGCCGCGGACCTGCGGCGACGTACCGTCGAAGTCCACCCGGATCTCGTCGCCCGCGATCGTCAGCGCGACGGCGATCCGGATCGGGTCGGGTCCCACGCTATCGCTGTCGATCCAGCTCTCGTGGCGGTACGTCCCGTCTGGGAAGGCGGCGATCGCGCGCCGGGCCATCCCCGCGCTGAGGTCCAGCAGGGCGTCCTGCAGCTCGGCCAGGCCGCCGGCGCCGTAGCGCGCGACCAGCTCGAGGTATCCGCGCTCCCCCGCATCGACGGCCGCCAGCTGCGCCCGGAGGTCCCCCAGCACCTTCTCGGGCACCCGCACGTTGGCGGCGATGATGTCGAGCACGGCCTGGTTCAGGCGGCCGCCCTCGGACAGGTGCACGCCCGGCAGGCGGATCCCCTCCTGGAAGACCTCGGTCGTGGTCGTCGAATTGCTGCCGGGGATGAGGCCCCCGACATCCGTGTGGTGGGCGAGCGAACAGGCCAGCGCGAGCTGCCGGCCGTCCAGGAAGATCGGCTTCAGCAGGTAGATGTCGGGCAGGTGGATGCCGCCCCAGCCGTACGGGTCGTTGAGGATGAACACGTCACCCGGCGCCATCCGGTCGCCGTAGGCACCCTGGATCGCGACCACCGCCGCCGGGAAGGACCCCAGGTGGAGCGCGATGCCGAGGCCCTGCGCAATCAGCTCGCCGTCGGGCGTGGCGAGGCCCGTCGAGTAGTCCAGCGCGTCGCGAACCGTGGCCGAGTACGCCGTCCGCGCGATGATCAGGGCCATCTCGTCCGCGACCGAGCCGAGCGCGTGGCGCACGATCTCAAGCGTGGCCGGGTCCGGCGCGCCCCGAACCTCGGCGGTCACGCGACCCCCTCCAGCACGATGCTGTGCTGGTCGTCGAGCGATGCGCGCCAGCCGGGCGGCACCACCGTCGTCGTGTCGAGCTCGTCGACGAGCAGCGGCCCGACGAGCGGCGAGCGAAGGTCTCGCCGGCGGACGATCGGGACGTCGCGCTCGCCATGGGCCGGGCCGAACCAGACCGGCCGGGAGGTCGCGGCCGCCGGACCCTCCTCGGTCGTGCGCGCCAGCGGTGCGCCCCGTGGCAGGCGGGTCGTGACCCGCACGTTCACCACCTCCACCTCGTCGCGCTCCGACGCGTGGCCGTACGTCCGGGCGTGCGCGGCGTGGAACGCGTCCACGATGCGCCCAACGAAGGCGTGGTCGGGCCCGTCGCGCTCGACGGCGACGGCCAGTTCGTAGCCCTGGTCCGCGTAGCGGACGTCGGCGCTCCACTCCACGATCGGGTCGCCACCCGCCAGGTCGCCGCCGGCCCGCAGTTCCTCGACGAGGCCCGTCTCGAGGGCGCGGAACGCCGTCCGGAGCCCGGCCCCGTCGAGCCGACCGGCGCGCTCGAAGACCGACCGCGCGGCATGCCAGCGTGCCTCGGCCTCGATCAGCCCGAGCGCGGAGAAGACGCCGGCGGCGGCGGGCACGATGACCCGCCGGATCCCGAGCGACTCGGCCAGCGCCGTGCCGAAGATCGGTCCGTTGCCCCCGAACGCCACCAGGACGAAGTCGCGCGGGTCGCGGCCCCGGAACGTCGTCACCGCCTTCACGGCCCGGGTCATCGAGGCCACCGCGACGCCGAAGACACCGTGCGCGGCATCGCGGACCGAGAGCCCCAGCGACGCGGCGACGTCCGACTCGATCGCACGGCGGGCGAGGTCGGCGTGGATTCGGATCCGGCCGCCCGCGATTGCCGACGGGTTGACGTAGCCGAGCACGACGTTGGCATCGGTCACGGTCGCCTGCGAGCCGCCGGCCCCGTAGCACGCCGGCCCGGGCACCGCCCCGGCGCTGCGGGGCCCGACGGTGATCGTGCCCAGCCGGTCGGCCGTCGCGAGGCTGCCGCCGCCCGCGCCCACCTCGGCGATGTCCAGCACGGGCAGCTTGAGCGCGTACCCGCGGCC
>VGPE01000131.1 GCA_016875645.1 Chloroflexota bacterium | reverse complement strand
CGCTCAGCGGAATCGCGCAGCTGGCTCGCTACGACCGAGCATGGCTCGGGCCCGACGTCCTCGCGGGCGTGACCGTGGCGTCGTACCTGGTGCCGCAGGTCATGGCCTACGCACAGCTCGCCGGACTGGAACCGGCCGTGGGCCTCTGGTCGGCGATCGTGCCAGCCATCGTCTATGCGCTGATCGGCACGTCGCGCCACGTCTCGACCGGGCCCGAGTCGGCGACCGCGGTCATGGTCGCGGTGGCCGTGGCGCCCCTGGCTGCGGGCGACCCGCTCCGATACGCGGCGCTGACCGCGGTACTCGCACTCCTGGTCGGCGCCATCCTCGTGACGGCGGGTGCCCTCCGCCTGGGATTCCTCGGCGACCTTCTCTCGCAGCCGATCCTCGTCGGCTATCTGGCCGGCGTAGCCGCGGTCATGGTGGTCTCCCAGCTGGAGAACCTGACCGGCATCCCGGTCGAAGGTGACGGCGTCCTAAGCAAGGTCGCCGACTTCGCCGCGAATCTCGGCGCCCTGCACGTTCCGACCGCCGCGCTCGCGGCCGGGGTGGTGGCGTTCCTCTTCGCGGCACGTCGCTGGCTGCCGTTGCTGCCGGGCCCGCTCGTCGCAGTCGCCGGGGCGACCGTGCTCGCCGCCATGCTGGACCTCGGTGCGCAGGGGGTCGCGCTGACGTTGGGGATCCCGTCGGAGCTGCCGCCCTTCGCGATCCCCAACGTCAGCGGGTCGGATCTCGCGGCGCTTGCCGCGTCAGCGCTCGCCATTTCCGTGGTGGCCTATGCGGTGGACATCCTCACGGCTCGGTCGTTTGCGGCACGGAACCGATACCGCGTCGACGCCAACGCAGAACTGCTGGCGCTCGGCGGCGCCAATCTCGCTGCCGGGCTGACGAGTGGGATGCCCGTCAGCAGTTCGGGTTCGCGGACGGCCATCGTGGAGAGCGTCGGCGGGCGCAGCCAGCTGGTCGGGATCGCGGCCGCGGCCTGCGTGGTGCTCGTCCTGCTGCTGCTGTCCGGGCTGCTGGCACAGTTCCCGCGCGCCGCGCTTGGCGGGCTGGTGGTCTACGCCGCGTGGCGACTCGTCGATCTCATCGCGTTCCGCCGGCTCGTGCAGTTCCGGCGGAGCGAGCTTGCCCTCGCGCTCGCGGCGTTCGGCGGCGTCCTTGTTGTGGACGTCCTCGCCGGGATCCTCGTGGCAATCACGCTTTCGGTGATCGACCTGTTCGCGCGCGTCGCGCGGCCGCGATCGGCGATCCTGGGCCAGGCGCCCGGCGTGGCCGGACTGCACGACGTCCTGGACTACCCGGACGCCGTCACGATCCCGGGCCTGGTGGTGTTCCGCTACGACGCGCCGCTCTGCTTCGCCAACGCGAATGACTTCAAGACGCGGGCACTGGCCGCCGTGGCTGCGCAACCGGAACGGGTCGAGTGGCTGCTCCTCAATGCTGAGGCAATCGTGGAGATCGACCTGACGGCAGCGGACGCGCTGGGCGAGCTGCACGACGAGCTTGAGCGGGAGGGCATCGTCTTTGCGCTGGCGCGGGTCAAGCAGGACCTGCGGACTCAACTCGAGCGCATCGGGCTGATCACGCATATCGGCCCTGAACGGCTCTATGCGACGCTGCCGGTGGCCCTCGCGGCGTTCGCGGCCCGAAACGAGCACCGCCAGTAGCTGCGATCAGCCGGGTGCCGGGCGCCAGACGTTGTCGTGGCGCAGGTAGAACTCGGCCATCTCCTCGTCGCTCGGCCGGCCCGATCGCGCGAACTCCGCGAGGCCTTCGAAGTAGGCCTCGCGTGGCGCCCCCGGCGCGAAGTGGATCAGCATGGACGCAGGCGCACCCGACTCGTTCCGGAACCCGTGCAGGCCGCCTTCCGGGACGTGGACGAAGTCGCCCGCCGCCGTGTCGACCCAGTCCCGCCCGTCGTAGATGCGGACGCTGCGCGCCAGGATGTAGAACGACTCGGTCATCGAGCGGTGGAAGTGCGGCCCGGGCCCGCTCGGCTCGGTCCCGAACTCCCAGCGATAGAGCCCGAACAGGCCGTGCGTTGCGCTCCCCGTTGCCAGGTAGTGGACGCGGTTGCCGTTCGGGTACGTCATCTCGGGCGAGTGATCCACGCGCCGGATGGTCGCGCTGGCCTCGCCCGTCTCACCCGAGTAGCGCGGCGGCGGGTAGCTCATGGGACATCACCTCCGGCTGGCAAGGCTGCCATGCGCGGCTCGCCCACGCACCGATCAGCGCGGCGCCCAGAGCCCTCGCTCGTGCTGGCGCGCGTCCCGCTGGGCGGCCAGCAGCAACTCGGAGTACTTCACGTCCGGCGGCACCGTGTCCACCTGCGCGAACCCGCGCTCCACCAGCACAAGGTTGACGAGGGTCCAGCCCGGGCCGTCGCGCAGCCAGATGTAGCGCAACAGACGGCCGTACTGGTCGGCTTCACGCACGTCGCGCTCCAGGACGACCTCACGCCCCTGGACGAGGGCGCGGTTGGCCGCCGACGCCTCGGGGCCCAGATGCTCAACGGGCCGGCGCGGATCGACCGCGTCGGGCGTGTCCATTCCGATGTAGCGCACGCGCTCTTCGCCGCGGCCGCGGTCCACGATGATCGTGTCGCCGTCCACGACCCGGATCACACGCGCCGTCTCCGTGTGGCCGCTCGGGGAGAGGGGAGCGGCGCTCGGATCGAAGGTGACGCAGAGCACCCTCGATCCGCTGACGAGCCGCAGCGTCCGGCCGGTGGCCTGCGCCGGTGTCAGCGGGTTCGTCCGGGCGACCGCGCCGCTCGGAGGGACGCTCAGCCCCGGCAGAACCGCCACCCGCCTGCCCAGCCTCGCGCAGGTGCCGGATTACAGGTGCTCGTTCCAGCGCCCCGGTGCCAGCCCCCCTGAGGTTGACGTACAGCGCGCCCGACCCATTCGTGTAGACGGTCAGCCGCGCTGCCCCGCCCCCGATGCGGGCGACGGTGGCGGTGTGGACGGTCGCGGCCTGGGCGCCGACGGCCGTCGCAAAGACCAGCGCAGTGGCGATCGACAGGGCGAGGTGCGGACTGCTGCTCACAGCATCATCCTCGCGCTCTCGAGCCGTCGACGCGAATCCAGCGCTGGCGCGGAATCTGCCACGGTGACTACCCTGGGCGACGGGAGGGGAAACACCTGAGGCTCGAGCCTGGCATCTGGGAGCAGCTCGTCAACGCGGCGCTGCGCGCGGCTCTGGATCGAAACGACGATCAGTTCATCCAGGAGATCGTCGCGCTCGATCTGGCCGAAGCTCCCGCGCGTATTGCGCAGTACCTCGCGCCGCTGATCGACCGTGCGCTACGGACGATCCCTGACGACCAACTTGGGGCGCAAGTTCAGCTCGCCAACGACGTGATCGCACTCCTTCGCGCACGGGCCCCACGCGCGTTCGATGGGACTGGCGACGAGGTGGATCGGCCGGCTGAGCTGCTCTACAGCTTGACGGCACGACAGCCCTTCCTCGATCAACGGCCGCCACCCGAGCGACCAAAGACGCCACTCACGGCGTCCGCGCTCTTCACAGGTGGACGTGACGAGCCCGCCATTGCCTACGAGCTCCAGCGCGAGATTGACACCGCAGATGACGTCGACGTCCTCATTGCGTTCGTTCGGTTCGAAGGCGTCCGGATCCTTGAACACCACCTCCGAGCCCTGGTGCAGCGAGGGGGACGGCTGCGGGTGATCACCACGACGTACCTGCAATCGACGGAACGCCGTGCAGTCGACAAGCTGATTGATCTCGGGGCGCTTGTGAAGATCGCGTATGAAGAGGAGGCCACTCGCCTCCACGCCAAAGCGTGGCTCTTCCATCGGCGAACCGGCTTCACGACCGCATACATCGGCTCGTCGAACCTCTCGAAGACCGCGCTGATCGATGGCCTCGAGTGGAATGTGCGGCTCTCCGCGGTTGCAACCCCTGGACTCATCAACCAGTTTCGCGCCACCTTCGAGAGCTACTGGGAGGCTCACCGCTTCGAGTCATACCAAACGGAGCGCGACCACGAGCGGTTGGATCGAGCGCTGCTGGAAACAAGGCGCGGCTACGAACTTCCGTACCTCGCGCTGGACATCGAGCCGCGCCCGCTCCAGCGGCGCATCCTTGACGAACTCGAAATCGAGCGAAAGCGTCACGGCCGCTGGCAGAACCTGGTCGTCGCAGCGACCGGAACCGGCAAGACGGTGATCGCGGCCCTCGACTATCGCCGCGTGGCGACAGAACACTGGTTGCCACGTCGAGCGTCGTCGGGCCAGTGGCCCAGCCTGCTGTTCGTGGCGCATCGGCGCGAGATCCTGTCACAGACCCTCGCCATGTTCCGAACCGTTCTTCGCGACGGCGCATTCGGCGAGCTGTACGTGGACGGCACGCGCCCCGATCGTTGGACGCATGTCTTCGCCTCAGTGCAATCGCTGGACCGGCGCTAGCTCGATGAAGTTGAGCCGACGCACTTCGACGTCGTGATCATCGACGAGTTCCACCACGCAGCCGCGCCAACCTACCGCCGACTGCTTGAGCACTTCAAGCCGGCCCTCCTGGTCGGCCTGACGGCGACTCCGGAACGCGCCGACGGCGAAAGCGTGCTTGAGTGGTTCGACGGCCGGATGGCTGCGGAGGTGCGGCTCTGGGAGGCGATCGACGAGGGGGCGCTGGTTCCGTTCCAGTACTTCGGCATCGCCGACGACGTGAGCCTGGCGGCACTCCAGTGGAAGCGGGGCGGCTACCTCTCTGCGGACCTCGAATCGGTTTACATGGGCAACGACGCCCGCGTAATGAAGATCCTCCATGCGATGAACGAGCGCGTGACCGAGCCTTCCGCAATGCGGGCACTCGGGTTCTGCGTCAGCATCGAGCACGCCCGGTACATGGCTCGAATGTTCAGCAACCTGGGCCTGCCCGCCGTCGCTGTCACTGGCCAGACGGAGTCCGCGGAGCGGGACGCTGCGCTGCGGGACCTGCGGGCAGGCGACATCAACGTCGTGTTCGCGGTCGACATCTTCAATGAAGGCGTCGACGTGCCCGAAGTCGACACCGTCCTGTTTCTTCGACCAACCGAGAGCGCCACGCTCTTCCTGCAGCAGCTCGGTCGAGGATTGCGCCGCACCGAAGGCAGAGCCGTCCTGACCGTGCTCGACTTCATCGGCCGGCAGCGAGCGGAGTTCCGATTCGACCGGCGGTTCCAGGCCATCACGGGTCGTGGACGCAGTCAGACGCAACGCGACATCGAGCAGGGGTTTCCCTTCCTGCCGTCGGGATGTCACATCACCCTGGACCCGGTCGCGCGGAGCACGTCCTTGAGAGCATCCGTCAGGCACTCGGTGCCCGTTTGGGCCGCCTTGCCGAAGAACTCAAGCGGCTCGGCGACGTGGGTCTCAAGGCGTTCATCGCTGCTTCGGGGGCCGACCTTACCGACATCTACCGATCGGGCCGATCGTGGACAAGCCTGCGGCGTCGGGTTGGGTTCGATCGGTCCGCCGAAGGGCCGTCCGAATCCATCCTTGTGTCGGCCATCGGCCGGATGCTGCACGTTGAGGACGACCTCAGGCTCGCGACGTGGACGACGCTCGTTCGGGATCTCCCGACAGACGTCTCTGACGTTGACCCGCGCGTTGTGGCGATGCTGTACGTAAACCTCTGGGGCGCTGACCGGAAGGGCGACTCAGACCCGGCTGCGTTCGCGCGCCTTGCGCAGCATCCGTCGATCCGGAGCGAACTCCTAGAGCTGTTCGACATCCTCGACGAACAGTCCCATGTGCTTGGGCGGCGACTTGCGGCGATCCACGACTTTCCGCTCGTGCTCGGGGCCCGGTACACGCAGAACGAGGCGCTCGCCGCGATCGGCGCGTCAAGCGCAGGGTCGCCTCGTCGGATTCGCGAAGGCGTGTACTTCGACAGGGCGACCGAAACCAACCTGCTTTTTGTCACTTTGCAGAAGGCGGACACCGATTACTCGCCGACCACTCGATATCGGGACTACGCCATATCGCCGAACTTGTTCCATTGGGAATCCCAGAGCACGACCGCTTCCGACTCACCAACGGGCAAGCGATATCAGTCGCGATCCGCCCGTCCGTTGCTGTTCGTCCGCGCGACGAAACGGAATGACCAGCGCGAAGCGAACCCGTACACGTATCTGGGGCCGGTCGAATACCTGAGTCACGAGGGCGAGCGACCGATGACCATCCGGTGGCGACTCGCCCATGACATGCCCGTCGAGCTGTTCGAGTACGCGGCGCTCGTTGCGGTGTGAGGCGCGGCATGCGGCGAACCGTAGGGGTGCCGCCCGCACGAAGCCTCCTCGTCGCGAACCTGTCGGCCGCAGGGACGCGGCCGCGTCCATTGCCGCGCGCTTGGAACGGCGGCGCGCCGCGGCGGTCAAGGCGCGAGGACCCGCCAGACGGCCGGGGTGCTCGACTGTCAGTAGGTCAGGACCGGGACGCCCTGGCGCTCGAAATCCGGGCGGTTCCGGGTCACGATGGTTGCGTCCAGGCTGACCGCGACCGCGGCGATGAGCGCGTCGGCAAGTGAGCGTTTGCCGCTCGCCGCATGGCGCGTTCGTCGGGATTCCGCGGCCCAGCGCGCCGCATCCGGCGAGGTCGCGACGTATTCGAGCGCGTGGAGGAGGGTGCCGAGGTGACGCAGCTCATCGGGGTCACCGCGCGACAGCGTCTCGCAGGTCACCACGTCGCAGGTGTAGAGCTCGTGGCCCTCCTCGACCAGGCGGCGGAGCAGCCCGG
Source organism: Chloroflexota bacterium (assembly GCA_016875645.1). Lineage (GTDB taxonomy): Bacteria > Chloroflexota > Limnocylindria > Limnocylindrales > CSP1-4 > VGPE01. The sequence goes on along the minus strand of VGPE01000131.1, from coordinate 959 downwards.
TCGCGGCGGCGTTGCCGTTGCCGTGGTCGATAAGGAGCGTTGAGTCGAGCAGGTAGCGCACCTAACCGGACTCCTCGGACCGCAGGGTGTCGATCAGGGCCGTTACCTCGTCGCGCGACATCGCGTGGCGGGTGCCGCGCAGAACGCCGGCCGTCGCGTCGACGGCACGCAGCAGCCGGTCACGCTTGAGCCGCTGTGCGACGGCCTCGGCGACGTAGCGGCTCCGACCGCGCGGCCCGGCCACCGCGTCGATCTCGCGGACGAGAGATTCGGGCAGCGTCAGGTTCGTTCGGGCGAGTGCCATGTGAATGCGCCTCGTCAGTGTGCTGATCAATGCGCACAATAGGGGTTGCGTCAAGACGGTGCCTCGCACGCCCCAGGACTGGTGCCTGCTGGATGGCCCAGAGGCGGGCGCGCTCAGGTCCGATCAGGTCGGGGATTCGGCCGACGATCTGGCCGACGATTCCGCGTGATGTCCAAGGAGCGCGGCGTCGCGGCCGCTCCATCGGGCAACCTCGCTCGTGGACCAGCGACCATAGAAATTGAGGAAGTAGATGCCGGCCCCCAGCAGGACATCCCTGGCGGCGGGAATCCAGCGCTCGTTCATGACCCGGAGCCCAACGACGGTTCGCCCGCTCTCGACGGCCTCTTCGTAGACCTGGAAGTCCGGGACCTGGTCCATCGTCATCGACTGGATCGACCGGACTAGGCCGAAGACGGGACCGCGGCGAGGCCCCAGGTCCCGTAGCCTCGCGACCTGGTCCGGCCCGGAGATGCGCACCACTCCGTCGGTCGCGAAGCCTGCCGCGATGAGCGCACCCTCAACGGCGTCCGCGTCATGCACCGAGTCGGCCACGCCGAGCAGATAGTGACTCGGGTACGAGATCAGGTTCCGTTCCCGCGGCCTCGCGCCCGTGCCACCATGCGCGGCCTCGGGCGATCTTGCCGCCGCCCCGACA
>VGPE01000130.1 GCA_016875645.1 Chloroflexota bacterium | reverse complement strand
TGTCATCCGATATCAGGACGGTCTCCTGCATCTCGTCGTGGGCAGCCGCCGGCGCGAGCCGGACTCGCTGACCTGGACGCTGCCGAAGGGCACGCCGATGACGGGCGAGACCACGGAGCAGACGGCCCTGCGCGAGGTCGCGGAGGAGACGGGCCTCGAGGTCCGGATCACTGCCCCCCTGGAATCGATCGAATACTGGTTCATCCAGCGCGGCACCCGCATCCACAAGACCGTCCATTACTTCCTCATGGAACCCACCGGTGGCGACCTGGCCCGGCATGACCACGAGTTCGAGCAGGTGCGCTGGCTCGCGCTGAACGACGCACCCGGACTGCTCACCTTCGAGACGGAGCGTGCGCTCGTCGCCCGAGCCGCCCAGCGCATCGGGTTCGACCTGGGCGGCGTGACCGCGGGTCCCGGGGCCGTGCCCGTGGGGCCCGGCCATCGCGCGATCGCCGCCGCGGCGGGACACCCGACGGCGGACCTCGATGCGGCGAGTGCCCGGGCGTCCTCAGGCACATGACCGAAACCGGGGCCGACGCAGTCCACATCATCCCACTCGACGGCCGGCACCGCGCCCTCGGCGCGAAGCTGATCGAGTTCGGCGGCTGGCTGATGCCGGTCCAGTACAGCGGGATCCTCGACGAGCATCGGGCCGTGCGCGAGCGGGCCGGATTGTTCGATCTGTCCCATATGGGCGAGCTGTTCGTGGATGGGCCAGAGGCGGGCAAGGCCCTCGCGGCGGCGCTGGTCACGAATCCGCCGACGCTCGCGGTCGGCCGGGCGCAGTACTCGATGATCGTCGAGGAGAGCGGCGGCATCATCGATGACCTCATCGTCTACCGGCTCGGCGACGAGTCGTTCCTGGTGGTCGCCAACGCGTCGAACGCCCAGGTCGTCAGCGACACGCTCGCGGAGCGCATCGAAGGTCACCGCGCCGTCCTCGACGATCGATCGCTCGCGACCGCGCTCGTCGCGGTCCAGGGGCCCCTGGCCCAGGCGATCCTCCAGCCCCTGGCGGACGTGGCGCTCGAGGGCGTCCGCTACTACGGCATCGCCGAGGGGCGCGCCGCCGGCATCGGGGCGCTCATCGCGCGCACCGGGTACACGGGCGAGGACGGCTTCGAGGTGTTCGTGGAGACCTCGCGCGCCGCCGACCTGTGGGACGCGCTCATGGCCGCAGGCACGCCCGCCGGCATGGTCCCGGTCGGGCTGGGTGCCCGCGACACCCTCCGGCTGGAGGCGGGCATGCCGCTGTATGGCAATGACCTCGATCGTGACACCAATCCCTACGAGGCCGGCCTGGGCCGCGTGGTTAAGCTCGACAAGCCCGATGACTTCATCGGCCGGGCGGCCCTCGAGCGTGTCGCCCGCGACGGCCCCGCCAAGCGGCTCGTGGGCCTGCGCGTCACCGGACGCGGGATCGCGCGCCACGGGTATCCCATCTTTGCCGGAGATCGGCGGACGGGCATCGTGACGAGCGGCACGCACTCGCCGACCCTGGGCGTCGCCATCGCCATGGGCTACGTGGCGCCCGGGGACGGGGAGCCGGGTACGATACTGGAGGTCGGGATCCGCGGGTGGCGGCCGAGGTCGTCCCACTGCCGTTCTACAAGCGGGCGCGCTGACCCGATCGGGCGCCCGGCTGCCATCGTTCATCGCCCGCCCCGACACTCGCCGTTCCACTCGTCACGGCCGCCGATGCGCGGCCTGCCAGGAGGTTCACCTCGCGATGGTGCCCACCGATCTCCGGTACACGAAGGACCACGAATGGGTCCGCGTCGAGGACGACATCGCGACGGTCGGCATCACCCAGTACGCGGCAGACCAGTTGGGCGACATCGTCTTCGTCGAACTGCCTGAGCCCGGCCGAGAACTTGCGCAGTTCGCGACCTTCGGCGTGGTGGAGTCGGTCAAGGCCGTCAGCGACCTGTTCTCACCGCTGGGCGGCACGGTGACCGAGACCAACGGCGGGCTCGCCTCGAGCCCTGAGCTGGTCAACGGGGACCCCTACGGGGCGGGCTGGATGATCCGTGTCCGGATCGGGGACCCGGGCCAGCTCGGTGACCTGCTTGATGCGGCCGCCTACGACGCGCTCACGGCTGCGGGCTGAGCGGGCCATGCCGTACGGACCGCACACCGAGGCCGACCGGGCGCGGATGCTCGCTGCGCTCGGCATCGAGAGCGTCGACGAGCTCTTCTCCGACATCCCGGCCACCCTTCGTGCGAATGGCCTCGCCCTGCCCGCGCCGGAGCCCGAGCTGGAGCTGTCGGCCCGCCTCGCCGGCATGGCCGGACGCAACCGCGTGGATCTCGCCTCGTTCCTCGGGGCCGGGGTGTACCGCCACTGGTCGCCGGCTGCCGTGGACCAGATCCTCCTGCGGGGCGAGTGGTACACGGCCTACACGCCCTACCAGCCAGAGGTCTCGCAGGGCACGCTGCAGTCCATCTACGAGTACGAGTCGCTCATCGGGGAGCTGATGGACCTCGACGTCGTGTCGGCGTCGCATTACGACGGCGGCGCGGCCACGGCCGAGGCGGGATTGATGACCTGCCGCGCCACGAAGCGCGAGCGTCTGCTTGTCAGCCGTGCGATCCATCCCCACTACCGCCAGACACTCGAAACCTACTGCGAGGGCGCCGGCATCCGCGTTGACGACATCCCGCTGGTCGCCGACGGCCCGCATGCCGGCACGACCGACCTCACGGCGCTGGAGCGTCTCCTGGGCGACGGACAGTCCCCGGTCGCGGGCGTCCTCCTCGCCCAACCGAACTTCCTCGGGCTCCTCGAACCCATGTCGCGCGCGGGCGCACTCGCACACGCGGCGGGGGCGAGGTTCGTGGCCGTGGTGGAGCCCGTCTCGCTCTCCGTGCTGGCGCCACCCGGCGCGTACGGCGCGGACATCGCGTCCGGCGAAGGACAGCCGCTGGGCATTCCGCCCCAGTTCGGCGGCCCGTATCTCGGGCTGCTCGCGTGCACCGACGACCTTGTCCGCCAGATCCCGGGTCGTCTCGTCGGCATGACGAGCGACGTGGACGGAAAACGCGCCTTCGTCATGACCATGCGTGCTCGCGAGCAGGACATCCGCCGTGAGAAGGCGGCCAGCAACATCTGCACCAATCAAGCGCTCCTGGCGCTCGCCGCGAGCGTGTACCTGGCCACCCTGGGCCCGCACGGGCTCGCCGACGTCGCGACGCTGGGCGCCTCGCGCGCCTCCGAACTGGAGTCGGCACTCGCCGGGATCGGCGTGGAGCGCGTGCACTCGGGGCCGTATCTCAACGAGTTCGCGATCCGGGTGCCAAACGCCCCTGCCGTTCACCGACGCCTCCTCGACCGTGGTGTGCTGGCCGGCCTGGTGCTCTCCGAGGCGCTGCCGCACGAGCCCTCGCTCGCGGATGCGCTGCTCGTCTGCGCGACGGAGATCACAACGCACGAGGACATCCGCCGCTTCGCGGCCGCGCTCGCGGACGAACTGGCCCGGGACGGTGTCGCGAGTGGCGTGCGCACGGCCCAGCCCGCCGGAGCCACCCGATGAGCGTCACCGGCCCCAGGCTCCAGCCCACTTTGTTCGAGCGATCGCGTCCCGGCCGCGGCGAGGGAAAGATCCCGCACCCGCCCAAGGGCAGCCTTGACCGGATCCCGGCCGATCAGCGCCGCGCGGTCCCCGCCGCCCTGCCCGAGCTCAACGAGCCTGCGGTGGTGCGTCACTACGTCAATCTGTCGCAGCTCAACTTCGCCATCGACACGGGCTTCTATCCGCTCGGGTCGTGCACCATGAAGTTCAACCCCAAGCTGAACGAGTGGGCTGCGCGCCTGCCCGGCTTCGCCAACCTTCACCCGCTCGCGCCCGACGACCTGGCGCAGGGCACCCTGGGCCTCCTCTGGGAGCTGGAGCAGGCGCTGGCCGAGGTCAGCGGCATGCGTGCAGTGACGCTGCAGCCCGCCGCCGGAGCTCAGGGTGAACTGACCGGGATCCTCATGATCCGGGCCTATCACCGCGCTCGCGGCGACCTGGACCGGACCGAGGTTCTGGTGCCCGACTCGTCGCACGGGACGAACCCGGCGACCGCGACGATGGCCGGATTCACGACCATCACGATCCCGTCCGCGCCCGACGGCGGCGTGGACGTCGCTGCGTTCAAGGCGGCGTTGAGCCCCCGCTCGGCCGCCGTCATGATCACCAACCCGTCCACCGTCGGCCTCTTCGAAGCGCGGATCGGCGAACTGCTCGACGCCGTGCACGCTGCCGGTGCGCTGGCCTACATGGACGGCGCAAACCTGAACGCCATCATGGGCCGGTTCAAGCCGGGCAGGGCCGGCTTCGACGTGATGCACATCAATACCCACAAGACGTTCTCGACACCGCACGGCGGCGGCGGGCCGGGTGCGGGGCCGGCCGGGGTGGGGGAGAAGCTGCTCCCGTTTCTGCCCGCGCCGCGCATCCTGCGCGAGCCCGACGGAACGTTCCGCCGCGAGCGCGAGGGCGAGCGCCCTACGTCCATCGGCCGAGTGCGCTCGTACGTCGGAAGCACGGGCGTGCTCGTGCGGGCCTACGCATACATCCGCGCCCATGGCGGGAGCGGCCTCGAGGAAGTCTCGTCGGACGCGGTCCTGGCGGCCAACTACCTCAAGTGGCGTCTCAAGGACACCTTCGACATCCCCTATGACCGTCCCTGTAAGCACGAGTTCGTGGCCTCCGCGACCACGATCAAGAAGGAAACCGGCGTCCGGACGCTGGATCTCGCGAAGCGCCTCATCGACCATGGCTTTCATCCACCCACGATCTACTTCCCGCTGATCGTGGACGAAGGGATGCTGATCGAGCCGACCGAGACCGAATCGCTCGAGACCATGGATGCGTTCGCGGACGCCCTCATTGCGATCGTGGCGGAGGCCCGCGTCGACCCCGAGATCGCGAGGGCGGCGCCGCACACCGCGCCGGTCCGGCGACTCGACGAGGCGACCGCTGCCCGGAACCCCAACCTCCGCTGGCGCGGGATGACGGGAGCCCAGACCCCCTGCCCCGACTAGGCCTCTCTGCTTGGGCGACGCTCGATGCGTTCGCGGCGTTCTTCGTTCGCGAGCCGGCGCCGGCCCGTCCCCCCGCCGAGTGCGGTACGCTCGCAGTCGTGCCGATCCTGCCGGTCGCTCGATGACGGCCTGTTCAGCGAACGCGCGTCTCCACTGCCGGTTTCGCCTCCGTTGGCGGCCGATTCCCTGTCGACGATCAGCGGAATCTCCTCAGGTCTGATCACTGAATCTCCCCAGGTATGAGCACCCGGATCAGGGCCATCTACATGGTCTGGTCCAACAACGGGGCGGGGCCCCAGCCGATGCTGTCGGTGTTCCAAGCCAGCAGCACGGGAGAAGCCCCGCTCCATGCTCACACAGGGAGAAGACGTGGAGGCCCACGCACTCGTCAACCGCGGCTGGTCGATCAGCGCGATCGCCCGCCATCTCGGACGCGACCGCAAGACGGTCCGCGCGTACGTCCGGGGTGAGCGATCACCCGGTGTCCGCCGGCCCGCCAGCCCCGATCCGCTCGAACCGTTCGTGCCGTACCTGGCGGCGCGCTTCCTCGATGACCCGCACCTCTGGCTGACGGCGCTCTTCGACGAGGTCCGCCTGCTCGGTTACGCGCGCAGCTACCCGTCCTTCGTGCGCTGGGTTCGCCGGGCTGGCCTGCGGCCGCACTGCGAGCGCTGCGCGGGTGTGAAGGGCCGGGCCACGATCGAGATCGACCATCCGCCGGGCGACGAGATCCAGTGGGACTGGTTCGAGCGGCGGCGGGCGCCGTGGGGCGGCACCGCCCACGTGCTGCTGGGCACCCTGCCCCACTCGAGCCGTGTCCGGGGTGTCATCACCACCAGCGAGGACCAGCCCCACCTCGTCGACGCGCTCGACGGGGTGCTCCGGCGGTTGGGCGGCACGACGCCCGCTTGGCGGACCGACCGCCTGGCCACCGTCATCGTGCCCGGCACCGCCGACGTCCAGGCCTCCTTCGCCCCGGTCGCCAGGCACTATGGCGTCGTCATCCGGCCCTGCCCGCCCCGGCGCGGCAACCGCAAGGGCTCGGTCGAGGCGAGTGTCCGCTACCTGTGCGGGCGCTGGTGGCGAACTCTCACGGCGCGGACGATCGAGGAGGCCCAGGCCAGCCTCGATCACTTCTGCGAGACGATCGCCGACGCCCGTCCCAGAGAGGGGCTGACAGTCGGCGAGCTGGCCGCCGGGGAGCACCTGCTGCCGCTGCCGCCGGTGCCGTACCCGGCCAGCCTCGAGGTGACCGTGAGCGTGGCCGCCGACGCCACGGTGGCCTTCCGGGGCGCCCGCTATTCCGTGCCGCCCGGCCTCATCGGCGCACAGCTGACGGTCCGCAGCCGCCTCGGGAGCCCGAGCCTCGAGATCGTCGGCACAGCTGGGTCGCTCCTGGCCGTCCACCGGGTTGCCCGCGGCGGCGTCCACCGGCTGCCCGAGCACCGCTCAGCGCTCGAGGCCACGGTGCTCGGCGCGTTCACCACGCGGCCGCCCTGCGAGCGCAAGGGCAACCAGCCGCCGGGTCCCGCGGCCCGGGCTGCGGCGGTGATGCTCCGGTCCCCTGAGGCGCGCGAGGTGGTCGTCGACCTCGCCCGCTATGCCGAGCTCGTGGAGGCGGTCCGATGAACGAGCCATCGCTGTACCAGGCCGTCCGCGGCCACCTCGCCACGCTGCGCCTGGCGGCCGCGGCCGAGGCACTCCCCGCCGTTCTCGACCAGGCCCGGGCAGACAGCCTGGGGCACACGGCCATGCTGGAGCGGCTGCTCTCGATCGAGGTCGAGGCCACCCTCGCTCGCCGGCGGGCGAGCCTGGAGCGCTTCGCCTCGCTGCCGGCGCCGTGGCGCCTTTCGGACTTCGACTTCGAGGCCCAGCCGGCGGTCGATCGCGCGCTCGTCAGCGAGCTCGGAACGCTGCGCTTCCTGGAGGACGCCACCAACGTCCTCTTCATCGGGCCGCCGGGGGTCGGCAAGACGATGCTCGCGGTGGGCCTCGCCCGGGCGGCGATCGAGGCCGGCTACCGGGCCTACTACACGACCGCCGCCGAGCTCGCCGCGCGCTGCCACCGGGCGGCCCTCGAAGGCCGTTGGGCGACGGTGATGCGCTTCTTCGCCGGACCCCGGCTTCTCGTGATCGACGAGGCGGGATACCTGCCTCTACCGGCCGAAGCGGCCGCGGCCCTCTTCCAGGTCATCAGCCAGAGATATCTCAAGGGTTCCGTTGCGTTGACCACGAACCTGGGCATCGCCAGCTGGGGCCGCATCTTCGACGACCCGACGGTGGCGGCGGCGATGCTCGACCGGCTCCTCCATCGCTCGGTCGTCTTCAACATCGACGGCGACAGATACCGCATGCGGACCCACCGGGCGCGTGCCGAGCACATCCGGAAGGGGGTGGTCGTCCGCTCAAGTGGCTAAGCTGGGTGGGCCCACCCGGGCGTCGTCATCTGGGGAGTTTCGCTGATCGAGGGTGGGGAATTTCGGTGATCGCCGGCATCCCGTCGGAATGCCGTCGCGGAATGAACGTCGGATGTGCGCAATGCGGAGCGTCCATCGCAAGTGAGTTCCACCAATGCCCCGATCTCGGAGGATCATTGATGCACAAACGCCTGTTCGGCTTGATCGCGACGGCGGCGATCGTCTTCGCGGCATGCCAGGGGGCAACGGCAACGCCGGCACCCACCGCTGCGCCGACCGCCGCGCCGACCGCGGCGCCCACCGCC
>VGPE01000129.1 GCA_016875645.1 Chloroflexota bacterium | reverse complement strand
GACCTCGCTGAAGCGCGGCTGACCGCCGCCGGCGTCCCGCACGAGCGCCGGCACACCGGAGAACAGGTCGCGGCAGCCTAGTGCCCCGAGAACAGGCGGCCCTCGACGGCGTCCCGCTCACGGCGGCCCTGCTGACGGCGCGATCCCCCGCGCTCGTTGACTACGTCGCCGCGGTGAGCGAGCGCTACCGAAATCACCGACTACTGGCCGCGGGCAGCAAGAAGCGAGCCCAGCTCGTCCTTTCCGACGGTCTTGGCCGAGTCGTCCTGCGAGACCTGCGCGTTCGGATCCCGTCGCTCAAGGGCGTTGCCGGCGAGCGAGCAGTCGCCGGCGCCCTTCGGGCCGTAAAGGCGGACGTTTCCGAGTTCCATCCCCTCGATGGACTCCGACTCGCGATCGAGATCAAGCCTGTAAACCTCGCAGTCGGGCGAGCAATCTGGAATCGCTTCGGGGACATTCGGACGTTCGCCGTCAACCTCCACTTGAAGTTTCCGTTCGCCGTTGTCGGCGGCGTCCTGACTATTCCGACGCTCGAGTGGAAGGAGGGTCAGGAACTCAGAACCGACCACCTAATCGAGCGCGCCTCAATGCGATTGCACCGCGCCGCAGGTCGGAGAAGCGAGGCAGAGGCTCCGCACCTCCTGGAGGGGGTCGCAGTCGTCGCCTACCACCCGCACACCGCAGAGATATCCCCCGACCTCCCAGCTCCTGGACTGGGGCTTCGTTGGCCGGAAGTTCATCGACAGCCTCGTGGGCGCCTACGTCGCGCGATTCGAAGGCGTGGAGGAGGCCGTGGAAGAGGAACGGCTGGCCGGGGAGCTCGCGGAATTAAGAGGCACCGCCTGATCGTCGAGACCAATGCCGCAAGCTTTCGCGACGACGATGAGCTGCTGATCACGATCGAGGCCGCCTTGGATGCCGAACGTCGTCACGGCGAGATCGCGGCCGTGTGGCTCGAAGGCGATCGCGGCTTCCGGCCTTCGATGAGCCGGATGAGCGGGATCACGAACTCCTCATCGTTCTGCCAGTAGGAGCCGTGGTCGCTGCGGATCGACGCCCGGTTCCAGACCGTTGTCGCGTACGGCCGTTCGGAGCCGGTCATCACTGCCGGTAGCTCCAGTGGCCCGCTCGGTGCAGGGTCCTGCGTGGCCCAGAAGTCGTTCCAGATCAGCCCGCCGAACGCGGCCCATGGACGCCGGTACAGCCGCCGATATCGCCTGGCTGCGCCCGAGTCGTCCTCCAGGATCCGCCACGCGAGGTTGAGACCCTGGCCGTGCGTCACCCAGCGGTCGATCCGCGGAAGGTCGGGCGGCTCGTCGCCCATGGACATCAGCGACACGATGGTTCCGCCGGAGTGCGCCACCACGACGATCCGCTCGCACCCGGCCGCCTTCAGCGCCCACGCCGCGGCCTCGAACCGCCGGCGGATCTCGGCGCTTTGGGCGCGATCGGCGATCAGCACGTACACGTCGCCGAACCACTCGAGCACGAAGTTGTCGATCGACCGCGTGAGCAGGCCGCTCTTCAACGGCCCGAAGGGGATCACCCCGGTGATCACCCGCACGACCCCGTACAGGAACAGCAGCAGCGACGCCGCCGCGACCAGGAATACCCGCAGCCCGATCCGGCGCAGGAACGTCACAATCCGCCCGCTCGGTCCGGAGCCGGCCGAATAGCGCAGCACGGTCTCGCTGATGCGCGCGAGTACACCGCCGGGCCCGAGCCAAGACGCCATCACGCTGAACGACGGCGCCGTCACGCGGTCGGCCCACCACGCCTCGCTCAGCACCCAGTGTGCCGGCAGCTGCGGGCCGACGCATTCGTCGGAGGATGGCGCACCCAGCGCCTCGAGCTCGATGTACAGCCCGAGGCCGTCTTCGGGGTGGAGCCGCGCGGACACGACCGGGTCGGCCTGCATCCCGCGCTCGAACCGGACGTCGGCGATCGCCCGGACGATCGGCGAGCCCCACTCGCGCAGTGTCTCGCCGGGCTCCTGCTGGCCGATCCCGTGGACGAACAGCACGCCAGTATGTGGCCCCGGGTGAGCGCAGCCGGTCGCCAGCCGCCCCTGAACCGGCTGCGTCTCGGCCACCACCGCCCCCTCCCGTGCTGGAACCCGGCGCTCACTCTACGGCGCGGGGGCGGTCCACGATCGCGGCCGGCCGCGCCCGGCCGGAGTCAAGGGAGCGGTTCCGGCAGGTCAGCCGTCGTCCGTGAGACTCCGGTCCCGGCGGCTCAGGGCGCCGGGTCGGCCGCAGGCACGTCGGGCACGACCACGCGCCAGTCGTCCCGGAAGCCGGCGACGGCGCGAGGGTTCACCACGTTCCAGAAGTGGGTCTCCGGGCGACCAGCAGCGTCCCGGATCTCGTGGCTGAACACGAACACGCCGTCGGGCAGGCCGGTGATGTGCGCCTTCTGGCCCTCGGGCGTGCGGAAGATGTTGTGGTCCCGTTCGGCTTCGGCCACGGCGAGCTCGATCAGCGACCGCATCGCAAAACGGCGGACGATGGCGTTGCCGATCGGGGTCACGCTCACGGCACCGGTTCGCTCGAGCATCAGGCCCAGCCGGTTGAAGTCGGTTGCGCGCGACCCGTAATAGGAGCCGTCGGGACTCGGCCGGGGTTGATAGTCGCCCATGGTGGTCTCGATGATCGAGCCATCCGGCTGCCTCAGGCGGACCTCGCGCACGACCGCATGTCGGTACGGCACCTCGCTCAGCCACTCGGCGAAGTGGTGGCTGGTCGAGCGCGCATAGGTCACGCCGAGCAGCACCACCTGGGCGTCCAGCGCAAGCATGACGCCGAACGCGGAGCGGAGGTCGAACGGGGCCAGGCCGTGGTCCACCGACGCGATCGGCTCTGCGCGACGCCCGATCGCGGCGAAGGAGTGGCGGAATGCGGCGGTGCGCCGCGCGTCGGGCCGGCGGCGGACGGTCTCGGAGATCGTGCCCATCTCGGACGGGTCATTCGCGGGGTCGATGAGCAGGCGATCGCCGGCGGCCGTCGTGGCTTCGTGCGCGAACGTGAACGTGGGCACGACGAGGGTGCCGCGCGGGCCGAGCACGTCGAGAAGAGCGTCGACCACCGTCTCGGCGCCGCCCTCGACGTGGCCGAACGGCCGCATGGCCGAGTGGACGAGCGCCACCTGGCCTGGGCGCAGGCCGATGCGATCGAAGCCGGCGACGAGGTCGGTGCGGGTGACGTGAGATGGGCCCGACGGCGTGGGGCCCGACGGCGCGGAGTCCTGCGGCGCGGGGTCCTGCGGCGCGTTTCGCATCCTATGCGTCGCCTCGGGACGGGCCGCGCCCGCCGGCCGCCCGATGCCCACGAGATTCGACACCGTTGCGAATCCTGACGGGCCACGGCCCCGCGGAGGCGCTCACCGGCACTCCGCGCGTCTCCGAGGCCAGCAAATCCCGCACCGCGCGCCGAATTGGTTGCGAAACTCGATCGACGAGCCGGCGAACTTCACGCCCCCGCTTCCTCGAGCGCCTCCGCGACCACGCCCAGCGCAAAGTCCACCTCCTCGGCCGTCGTGACGAGCGGCGGCACCAGGCGCACCATCTGGCCCCAGGTGCCGGCGGAGATCGCGATCACGTGCTGCCGGAGCATCGCGTTCAGGACGGCCGTCGCCATCGCGGGATCGGGCACGCGGTCGCCATCGCGCTTCACAAACTCCAGGCCGATCATGGCGCCCAGGCCGCGCACGTCGCCCAGCGACCGGCGCCCGGCGCCAACCCGCCGAAGCCCGTCGAGCAATTGCTGGCCCCGCGCCCGTGCGTTCTCGACCAGCCCCTCGGACGCGATCACGTCCAGCGTGGCGTTGGCCGCTGCGCAGGCGACCACGTTGCCGCCGTACGTCCCGCCATGGGCACCCGCCGGCCACGCCGTGAAGAGCGACGCGCGGCCTACGATCCCGGACAACGGCAGCCCCGACGCGAGACCCTTCGCGATCACCAGGATGTCCGGCACCACGCCCACGTGCTCCACCGCGAACATCCGGCCGGTGCGGCCGAAGCCGGTCTGGATCTCGTCGGCGATGAGCAGGATTCCGTGCTGGTCGGCGATCTGGCGCAGCCGGGGCAGGAAGGAAGCCGGCGGCACCACGTACCCGCCCTCGCCCAGCACCGGCTCCACGATGAGCGCCGCCACCCGCGACGGCTCCACGACCTGCGCGAACAGGTCCGAGAGCCCCTGTTCCCACTCGCAGCGGCAGGCGTGGGGCGAGTGTGCGCCGCCCGGCGCCCGGTAGCAGTACGGGAACGGCGCGTGGTAGACGGAGCCCGGCAGCGGCTCGAAGCGCCCGCGCACCGACACGCGCGACGTGGTCAACGCCATCGCCTGGCCGGTCCGGCCGTGGAACCCGCCCCGGAACGCGACGATCGCCGGGCGGCCCGTTGCCGCCCTCGCCAGCTTGATCGACGCCTCCACCGCCTCGGCGCCCGAGTTGGAGAGGAACGCCTGCCACGGACCGGCAGGGGCCGGGAGCAGCCCGCGCAGCCGGTCGTACAGGCGCAGCCCCGCCTCGTGGAAGACGATGTTCTGCTGGCCGTGGAGCAGTTTCGCCGCCTGGGCCTGGACGGCCGCGACCACCCGCGGGTGGGCATGGCCGGTGTTGGTGACCCCGATCCCGGTGGAGTAGTCGAGATAGCGCTCACCCGAGGTGGTGATCAGCCACGAGCCCTCGCCGCGGTCGATGACGAGGTCCGTGTAGCGGGCCCAGACGGCAGGAACGACCGATCGATCGAGGTCGGGGGGCGACATGGTGGTCATCGGGTGGCTCCAGCAGCGGGGGTCGGCGCTCCCGATACGGTAGCGCGCCGCGCGGACTCAGCGTGGCCCGGGACCTCAGAGCGGTCCGACCTGCCCCCGCTCCAGCACGGTCTCGCCAGCGACCATGACCCGCCGGACCAGGTTCTCGCCGAAACGGTACGGCACCTCGCGGTAATCGCGTGCTTCGATGACCTGGAGGTCGGCCTGCTTGCCCGGCTCCAGGCTGCCGACCAAGTCGCCGAGGCCCACCGCGAAGGCGGCGTTGATCGTGGCGCCGGCGATCGCCTCGGCCACCGAGATGCGTAGCAGGACGCAAGCGAGCGCGATCGCCAGCGGCATCGACGCGATGGGCGATGTCCCCGGCGTGTAGTCGGTGGAGATCGCGATGGCCACGCCGGCATCGATGAGGTCCCGGGTCGGCGCCGCCTTCTCGCCCGGCACGAAGAACAGCGAGCCCGGGATGAGGACCGCGATCGTGTCCGACGCGGCCATCGCCGCGACCCCGGCGGGGCTGATGTGCCCCAGATGATCCGCCGAGAGCGCACCCACCTCGACCGCCAGTGCCGCGCCTCCGTCGTCGCCCAGCTGATCGGCATGGAGGCGGATCCCGAGACCTGCGGCGCGGCAGGCCTCCGCGAGCCGCCGGACGTCCGCATCGTCGTAGGCGGCCTCGTCGCGAAAGATGTCGAACGTGGTCGCCAGGCCTCCGTCGGCCACCGCCGGGACCATCGACTCGACGATCTCGTCGAGGTACGCGGCCTTCGTGGTGCCCGGGTCCAGCGGCGGGAAGTGAGCTGGGAGGGCGGTGGGCACGACACGGATCGGGGAACGCGTCCCGGCCCGCTGGAGGACGCGGAGGTGGCGCAGCTCTTCCGCCACGGACAGGCCGTAGCCGCTCTTGACCTCCGCGGTGGTCACGCCCCACGACGCCATACGGGCGAGGCGCAGCAGGATCAGCTCCTCCAGCTCGTCGTCCGGGGCCGCCCGCGTCGCGCGGACCGTGTCCATCGCGCCGCCCCCGGTCTTGATGAAGTCGGCGAACGAGCGGCCCTGGACGAGGCGCGCCTCCCATTCGGCGGGTCGCGAGCCCGCGAACACGAGGTGGGTGTGGGGATCGACGAAGCCCGGCAGGACGACGCCGCCCTCGGCATTGATGCTGCGATCCGCGGCGATCCCACGGCCGGCATCTGGCCCGACGGCCACGATCTGCCCGTCGCGGACGAGCACCTCGCCCCGCTCGATGACGCCCGGGTCGGCGAGCGCGCGGCCGCGCTTGGGGCGGCCGCCGCTGGCCATCGTCACGACCTGGCTCGTATTGCGGATCAGCGTCGTCGTCAACGTGGCCCCCCTTCCATCGCGGGAGGATAGGGCCCGGCGGCGCGGTGGTCCGCCTAGTCGAGTGCGGCCAGCAGGTTCGCGAAGTCGTCGGTGAAGACCGCGCCCCGGTCGCTGTCGCTCCAGTCGCGGTAGCGGAAACGCTCCACGCTGGGCCAGTCGCCCACGATGACATACGACGTGGCAGTCCCCGCCAGTTCCTGGACAACGCGGGTGCCGGGCGCGTAGGCCAGCGCGAGCACGCCCAGCCGCGCGGACCTTGCGGTCGCGTTGGCCACCGGGATCAGGTCGTAGTGGCGGTTCGACAGGTGGAGCAGGACGATGCCGCCCGGCCGCAGCACGCGGTGGTAGAGCTGGAGTGCCTCGCGGGTCAGGAGATGAACGGGCACGGCGTCTGAGCTGAACGCGTCGACGACGAGAACGTCGAACGATCCCGCGGGCTCGCGTTCCAGCGACAGGCGCGCGTCGCCCAGGACCATCCGGACCGGGGCCGGTGCGTCGCGGAGATAGGTGAAGTAGCGCTCGTTGCCGGCGATGTCGATGACCGCCTGGTCGATCTCGAAGAAGGTCCAGTCGTCACCTGGCACCGCATACGCCAGGGCGGTGCCGACGCCCAGTCCCACGACACCCACCCGCGCGCCGTCACGCACGCGGCTGCGGAGGTCGTCGAAGACGTCGCCCATCGGCCCGCCGGCGACGTAGTACACGGTGGCCGCGAGCCGCCGCGCCTCGTCGAAGTACTGCGTGCCATGGAGCGTGGTACCCGAGTACTCCGAGCGGCGGTCCCCCTCGTTGCGGATCTCGATGACGCCGAAGAACGTGCGGACGCGGAGCAGCGGCTCGGTCGTGGTGGCGACCAGGAGAACTGCAACCAGGATGGCGCCCGTCGCCGCTGCAAGGCGGGCGTTCACCGCCACCGCGACGACAAGGCCGCTCACGATCGCGATACCGGCCGTATCCGCGGCGAGGCCGGCGTGCCTGCCCGCCAGCAGGAGGACGAGTGCCGTGGCGATCGCGGCATACGGGACAACACGCAACGCAAGGTCGGCCGCGGCCGGGCGCGACCCGCGAAGCAGCAGTCGGATCGGCAGAGCTGGGCGCGGCGATGGGAGCAGCGCCAGCGCCGCGAGGCCAGCCACGATCAGGAGCGGGTACTCGTAGATCGCGTTGAAGGCGAGGGGCGCAACGACTGCCACGAACGCCGTCGCCAGCATCCCGCCCGCGGACAGCACCACGTAGAAGCGGGTCAGGTGGCGCTCGGCCGGACGATCGAGGGCGAGCCGGCCGTGGATCGCGGTTGCGAGGATCCACAGGGAGCCCAGTTCGACGAGCAGCAGCGGCACCATGGGCCATGCCTGCTGCTGGAAGAACGGCACCCAGAGCAGCGCCGCTGCGCCGGGCGCAAGGCGGTCGATGACCGGCAGCGCGGCGCGTCCGCTCGCCGAGAAGGCAACGACGAAGCTGAGCAGGTAGACGGCCAACGGCCCGATCCAGATGAAGGGGGACGAGACGAGGTCCGTCGCCAGGTGGTTGGTGGTCGCAGAGAGGAGTCCCGCCGGCACGAACGCCGCCAGCAGCCAGCGGGCCTGGCGGCCGAGCGAGGGCGACCGGTCGGCGGTGGGATCGGACCCGGACGCCGGCGTCGGC
>VGPE01000128.1 GCA_016875645.1 Chloroflexota bacterium | reverse complement strand
TGACTGGAGCCTCGCGCTCGAGCTGCGGCCCGATCGCTCGGTGGCCGCCGGTTCGAAGCAGGCCGTCATCGACGCCCTCACCCGCGGCGCCGACCTGCGCGTGTACACCGAGTTCCTGTTCGAGGAGCACATCGAGCCCGGCGGCCGGCCGGGCGAGCCGGAGCAGGACGGCCTCATCCGCGAGGTGATCGATTTCCGCGAGACGATCGTGATCGAGGGCCGCCACGCCGCGGGGATCACGACGCTGCGCCAGGCGCTCCATCCGCCGTTCGGCTTCAACGGCGGCCCGAAGATGTCGTTCTTCCTCTACACGGTCGACGGTGAGCAGGCGTGCGCGAACGTCGTGTTCGGCGACCCCGATCCGGCGGCCGCCTTCGGAACGCGCCTCGTCATGCCGTCGCCGGCGGACATGCCGAAGATGAGCCCCGACGAGGTGTTCGACCTCGGCACGCTCGCGCCGTCGCGCAACTTCGTCTACGACTTCGAGCGCTACCGGTACTTCGTCCGCGATGACTGGCGGGAGCTCGACTCGTTCGAGGCGATCGAGGCGGCACAGATCGCCGGGCGCGAGATCAAGGTCGGAGTCGCCGGGCTGCTGGGCCCTGGGTCGACGCACGAGGTGTTCGTCGCTGTCGGGTCGGGCTTCCTGCACACGGGGCCGCGGCTGTATGCCTGCCTCACCCATCCGCTGGTGCGCGTGGCGCCGGCCATTCCTCTCCGCTACGCCTCGGGCAACTGGGATGTGGCGTGGGTCTTCCTGCGCACGGACGGTTTGGCGGTCATCCGGCGGTTCGACCCGCAGACACGCGCCTGGACCGACAGGGAGGAGCGTTTCGAGATGCGCTGGTTCGCCCGATGAGCAGCTTGCTGCTGCGCGGTGGGCGGGTGATCGATCCGTCCCAGGGTCTCGACGCGCGGCGCGATGTGCTGGTGCGCGACGGTCGCATCGCTGAGCTGCGCGCGCCCGACGCTCCGCCGCTGCCGGACCCCGAACTGGACGTGCGCGACGTCACGGGTGCAGTCGTGACGCCCGGCCTGGTGGACCTTCACGGCCACTGGTACGAGGGCAGCGCCTACGGCATCGATCCCGCCGTCTCACTCCGCTCCGGCGTCACGACGGCCGTGGACGCGGGCACGGCGGGCTTCGTCAACTTCGCTTCGTTCCGGCGCCAGACGATCGACCCGGCTCCGCCGCGGGTCCTGGCGTTCGTCAACATCGCCGCGCTCGGCGTCGCCACCACGCTCACGGGCGAGCTCGACACCCCGGCCCACATCCGCCCGATCGAGACGGCCGAGACGATCCGCGCCCACGCGGACGTGGCGGTCGGCGTGAAGATCCGGCTGTCTGCGGCCGCGGTGACGGGCGGCGCTCCTGCCGCGCTCGAGCTGGCGCTCAGGGCAGCGCGTGACGTCGGCAAGCCGCTCATGGTGGACGTGGGCGGCCCGGGCGACTTCATGCCCCAGGCGTTGGACCACATGGGCGCGGGTGACATCCTGACCCATTGCTTCACGGGCGGCGGCGCCACGATCGTGGATGAGGACGGTCGGATGCGACGCGAGGCCCTGGACGCTCGCTCGCGCGGCGTGCGCTTCGACATCGGCCACGGCGCGGGCAGCTTCTCGTGGCGCACGGCGCGGGCCGCGCTCGCGAACGGCTTCCTGCCCGACTCGATCAGCACCGACCTGCACTGGTTCTCGATCAACGGCCCCGCCTACGACCAGGCGACGATGATGGCCAAGTTCCTCCACCTGGGCCTCGACCTTGCGGATGTGGTCCGCCTGGTCACGACGGGTCCTGCGGCGCTCATCGGCCTGGCGGACCTCGTGACGCTCCAGCCCGGGGCCGTCGCGGACATCGCCGTCTTCCGGATCACGGAGGCCGAGACGCCGCTCCGCGACGCGTTCAAGTCCGAGGAGATCGGGACCCGGCGTGTCGACCCGGTCCTGACGCTCGTCGGGGGGCGCGCCATCGACCCGGGATCCGTCACGATCACGCTGCGCCCGGCCGTGGAGGCCGACCGCCGGATCTGAATCTGAGGCCAGCGCCCTTCGTGCACCCGATGCATGAACGGACCGCCACGCGGTTGTAGCGTGCGTCCCGCGCACGGGCTGGCGGCGTCAGCGGCGAGCAGGCGGCGGAATGGGTCCCTGTCGTGCACCTCACGCACGGGGCGACCACGTCGCGGCTGGTTCGTGCGCCCGGTGCACGGGGAGAGCCGGGGGCTCCCCGGATTCGGCTAGGCGCGGGGCTCCCAGCTGAAGGATCGGCTCGCCACCAGCACGCCCAGGACGAGCCATCCGGCGAGGATGGCCCACTGCACGGGATCGAACCCGGGGCTGGCCCGCGGATCCCAGGCCGCGTGGAGCAGGTCGGCGAAGTGGCGCACGGGAAAGACCCTGGAGAGCGTGTCGAGCCACGCCGGCGTGCCCTCGTCGACCCGGGCGAACACGTTGGAGATGAACAGGAGCGGCAGAACCGTGGCATTCACGATGGCGGGTGAGGCGTCCGCGTTGGGGATGAAGGCGCTGATTGCGAGCCCGAGCGCGCAGAAGGTGGCCGCGCCCATCACGAGCGCTGCCAGGAGGAAGGGCAGGCGCTCGAACGGGAACTCCACCCCGTAGACCACCTCGCCGAAGGCGCTGACGATCACCACGAGCAGCAAGGCCACCAGCACGGCCTGGCCGATGCGGCCGGCGAGATAGGCCCACTCGGGCAGCGGCGTGCCGCGAACCCGCTTGAGGATCCCCTCGTCGCGCGCGGATGTGATCGCCATCGCGATGTTCGTATAGCAGGCGGAGATGATCGAGAGCGCCACGATGGCGGGCGTGAAGAAGTGGGCCGGTGTGTACGCGGCACCGGGCGGCGACCCGCCGAAGAGCACGTTGAACAGGACCATGAAGATCAGCGGGAACGCGAACGTGAAGAACGCGGCCGCCGGGTTGCGCCAGAAGGCGCGGTTCTCGGCCCGGACCTGGCGCGCGGCGAGCGACAGGCCGCTCATGCGGCGACCCCGGCGCTCACGTCGGCCCCGGCCCCGGTCAACTCAAGGTATGCGTCCTCCAGCGACGGCCGCGTGACGCTCAACTCGTCGAGCGCGATGTCGTGCGCCAGCGCCCAGGCGGTCAGTGCATGGAGCGTCCGCGTCGGGTCGTGCGTCTCGAGCTGCAGCACGCCGTCGCGGTCGGGACGACGGCCGACCCCGGTGATCTCGGCGGGCAGGTCCCCTGCCGACGGGGGTAGCCGGACGCGGATCCTCGTCGTCCCGGATGCGCGCGCCGCGATCTGCGCAGGCGTGCCCTCGGCCACGATCCTGCCGGCCTTGATGATCGCGAGCCTGTCTGCGAGATCGGCCGCCTCGTCCATGAAGTGGGTGGTCAGGAGCACCGTCCGCCCCTCGCCCGTCAGGGCCCTGACGAGTTCCCACGCGTGGCGACGGGCGTTGGGATCGAAGCCGGTCGTCGGTTCGTCAAGGAAGAGCAGCCGCGGATCGCCGCAGAGTGCGATGCCCAGGTCGAGGCGCCGCCGCTGGCCGCCCGACAGCGTCCGGATCTTCGCTCCAGCCTTCTCCTCGAGGCCGATCAGCCGCAGGATCTCGTCGGTGGGACGCGGCTTCGGGTAGTAGCCGCGGTACAGGTCCAGGATCTCGCGCACGTTGAGGTAGCGCTCAACGCCATTCGACTGGAGGACGATGCCGACCTGCTCCAGGAGGCTGCGCTCCCGACGTGCCGGGTCGTGGCCGAGAACGCGGACCTCGCCGGCGTCGCGATGCCGGTAGCCCTCCAGGATCTCCACGGTGGTCGTCTTGCCGGCGCCATTGGGCCCGAGGAGCGCGAACACCTCGCCCTCGCGAACGCCGAGGTCGACGCCGTCAACGGCGAGCACCGGGCCGTAGGCCTTGCGCAGGCCCGAGATCTCGATCGCCGCTCTCATGGTCATGGGCGGGAATCCTGCCCCACGATGGCGGATCGCGCACAATCGGTCCGATGGCCGTGACGCTGCGCGTGGCGATCGAGACGGGCTCCAGGCGCGTGTTCGCCAGTGCGCTCGACTGGCCCGGCCTTGCCCGGAGCGGACGCTCCGAGGGCGATGCGCTGGCCGCGCTGGTGGCCTACGGCGATCGGTACGGGCGCGTGCTCGTCCCGTCGCCGGGTGGTTTCCACGCACCGGACGGCATCGGGGCGCTCAGCGTCGTCGAGCGGCAGGCCGGCGGACCAGCCACCGATTTCGGGGCGCCATCCGCAGTGGCGGCGGCGGATGACCTGCCCCTCGCCGGCACCGAGCTCGAGCGGTGGACGGCGATCCTGGCGGCCTGCTGGACGGCGTTCGATCGCGCCGCCGAAGCGGCCGCCGGTGTCGCGCTCCGGGTCGGTCCGCGCGGCGGCGGCCGGGATCTTGAGCGGATCGTGGCGCACGCCGTGGAGGCCGACGAGGCCTATCTCATCCAGCTTGGTGCCCGGCCACCCGGGGCAGGCGGTCCGCCCCCGGAGCGATGGCAGGCCGTGCGGCAGTTGGCCCTGGCAACCCTCTCCGCGCGGGCGGGCGGGGCGCCGCCGGCCACGAATGTCAAGCGGCCCTGGGCGCCGCGCACCTACGGCCGGCGCGCGGCCTGGCACGCCCTGGACCACGCCTGGGAAATCGAAGATCGGGCTGCCCCGGGATAGGCGAGCACGGCCTCAGGGCTCGCGCGGCTCCAGCACGATGCCCCGCATCGCCCAGAGGAACGCGCCACATGCCCCCAGGGACGCGCCGGCGATCACCGCGGCCGCTCCGACGAACACGCGCAGGCCGTCGAGGCCCATCGCGCCGACGCCCGCGGCTTCGGGGTTGAACCACGCGGAGACGAGGATCGCCGCGCCCGTGACCAGCGTCGCCGCACTGCCGAGGCCGAGCACCAGGGTGGCATGGCTCGCGACGCCCATGCTCCACGTTCGGCGCGGGACGAAGCTCCAGCCGTGCGCCACTGCGGCGGCGACCAGCGCCGCCCAGGCGAGGGCGATCAGGATGGCCCCCACCGCGTCGTCGAGCCGATGCCAGCCTGCCGCGATCGTGCTCATGCCGACCAGGGCCACGTAGCCCGCACCGCCGAGCGCCGTGAGCGCGCGAAGCGGTCGCGGGACGACGAGCACCGCGGACAGGATGAGCGATGCCGCCACCGTCACGTGTCCGCTCGGGAAGCTGTTGCCGACGGCGAACGCAGCGTCACCGATGAGATTCGGGCGCTCCAGCACGACGTGCTTGAGGACCTGGGTCGTCAGATTCGCGCCGCCGACGATCACGAAGACCGCGACCGCGAGCCGCGGCCGCCCGCGAGCCAGCCCGATGGCCGCCAGCGCGAACGTCGCCACGATCAGCATCGTGTAGTTCACTGTCTCGAGCGTGTCGGCCGCGAGGAGCCGAGCGCGGCCGCCGGGCCGCGGGCGCCCATACAGGATCAGTTCACCGATGTACTGGCCGACCGGCGTGAGCACCGCGGCCACGTAGACGAGACCGCACAGGAACACCGCGACGACCCCGACCAACAGGAGACGACGCACGCTGGTGCCGACGGTGATGACAGGCGTGGCCGTGCCGCGAAAGGGAGGCCGGCGCAATGGCTCCCGGATCGGCACGCCGCCGTGAGGTTCGAGCACTGCCCCGGATTCTACGGGCGGAGCCGCGTGCGGGTGGACTTCGTGGTTGCTGGCCGACCAGTGGGCGCGGGCTCCGGGCAGACCTGGCCCCAGCCCGCGCTCCGCAGAGTCGATGATCGATCAAGGGCGAGCCGACGTGCGGGGCGCGGACGGCCCACGGCAACGTTGGGAGCCCGCAAACACCGACGGTCGGTCGATTGATCATCAGATTCGGCTGATGGCGCGCCCGTCAACGCCGCGGTGGCACCATCCGCGTCGATCGATCATGGAAAACCCGGGTCGAAGCTCCCCGGCCCTCAGTGCCCCGGGACCTGAGCTCGCGGCCGCGGTTTCAGGCTGACGGCGCGGCGCCTTCCCTCGTTGCCATGTACCGCCGCCAGCTGCCGTACTCGGAGATGTCCGGGTGGTGGCCCTCGGCCAGGCGGCGGGGGTAGAGGATCCCCGGCACAACCCGTCCGTCGGCCAGCTTGACCGGTCCGCGGTACAGGTTGGGCGGCTCGCCCGCCTCCACGCGCGCAAGCACGTCGTCGGGTACGAGGTAGAGCTCGCCCTCCACGGACACGCCACCCGATTCCACCTCGTACATGCCGGGGTGGACGTCGCCGATCGTGTGGACCCGGTAGACGGGCGCGGTGAACGCCGTCTCGAGGAACGTGGCGCCGGCGAGGTTCGCGTGCAGCTTGAGCCCCCGCATCAGCGTGCCGTTGACAAACAGGAGCGAGTCCATGCGACCTCCGTTGCGGGCCCGGTGGAATCGGATCGGGGCGGCCACAGGACCGCCCCGATCCGGCACTCAGGGTGTGCGGCCTCAGGCCGTCGCCGACTCCTCGGCGGCCGGCGGAGTGCTGACCGCGCGGCGGAAGTCCGCCGCCGTCGCGCGTCCCTCGCGCCACGCCACGACGAAGAAGACCACCGCTGCGAAGACATACCCCAGGAAGACGGGATTCGGGATCTGGAACACCCACGCGCCGTTCGAGTCCTGGTGGATCGCGAGCTGCGCCGCGTGGATGAAGCCCAGGATCGAGAGCACGGCGCCCGCGATCGTATAGACGATGGCGCGCGTGTACTCCTTGTCGATGACGAACACCGCGATGGCGCCCAGGATCAATCCGGCCACCACCGCGCCGCCGCCCAGGATCGCCATCCCGTCGTACACCACGCCCGCCCCGTTGAGGGCGGGCGAGCCGACGGTTGCAGCACTTGTCCCGGCCGCCCCGAGGGCGCCGTCGATCTGGCCCTGGGCCCAGGCCGCGATGTTGGGAAGCAGTGCCAGCACCACCGCGGGGGCGTGGCGAGCCGGCGTCGACGTGAACGCCTGGGCGCCGATCACGAGCCCGATGAACAGCAGGATCGGCACCAGCGCCTGGATCGGGATGACCGCCAGGAACAGCGACACCAGGCCCAGCAGGCAGATGGCGGCGACGATGACGCCGGTGGCCAGCGAGTAGCCGATCCTGCCGCCCACGGCCTTCCAGCCGGGATGGCCGATGTACACGGCGGGCGGGAACGGCGACCCCAGAAACGACCCGATGACGGCGCCCGCGCCATCCGCGGCGAGGATGTGGCGCAGGTTGTAGTCGTCACCGGCGGCCGCCGCGCTCTCGACGTTGTTCATCGCCTCGGTGAAGTTGTAGATCCCCAGCGGGATCGCCGTCACCAACAGCACCTCCGGCTTCGGCATGTACGGCTACGCCACCGCCGCGACCGGCACGACCTACGGCGTCCAGGGCGAGTCTGCCAGCACCTCCGGCACCGGCGTGCACGGCTACGCCTCCGCCGCGACCGGCACGACCTTCGGCGTCCTGGGCCAGTCCGACAGCACCTCCGGCCGCGGCGTGTACGGCTGGGCCACCGCCGGGACCGGCACGACCTACGGCGTCGTAGGTCGGTCCAACAGCGACGACGGCACCGGCGTGTACGGCACCGCCGCCACCGGCGTCTGGGGCGACTCCAACGACAACTTCGGCATGGGTGTCCGCGGCAAGGCCACCGGCACCGACGGCACGGCCGGCTACTTCACCACCCCGACCGCGAGCGGCCTCCACAAGGGCACCGCCCTCCTCGCCGACGGCCGGGTCAAGTTCCCCAACTGCGCCGGTATCGCCACGATCCCGAGCGGGAAGAAG
>VGPE01000127.1 GCA_016875645.1 Chloroflexota bacterium | reverse complement strand
CAGGGTTGCGCTGATCCAGGCCTGCCCACGTCGCGAACTCATCGGTGTGAAGCCCCTGCTGGCGCTGTTGCTGCTGGTCGCAGGCTGCTCGCCTGCCGCCACACTGTCGCCCATGACGAGTTCGATCGCGTCCGCTCCGTTGCGCTTCGTCGCGCTCGGAGACTCGTACACGATCGGCACCGGCGTGACCGAACCCGAGCGCTGGCCGAACCAGCTTGTCGAGGCGTTGCGTGGGCGGAACGGCGAACCCGTACTGGACCTGGTTGCCAACCTCGGGGTCAACGGCTGGACCTCGCGGGACGTCCACGAGCGCCAGGTCCCCAGGCTCGCCACCCTGGACCCCGGCTTCGTCTCGCTCCTCGTGGGCGTGAACGACGTGGTCCAGGGCGTCCCGCCCGCTGTCTTCGAGCGCACTGCCGCGGCGATTCTCGACGAGGTGCTCGCCCTCGTGCCGCCGAGCCGGGTCCTCGTCGTGGCGACACCCGACTACACCGTCACCCCGGCCGGCGCCGACTACGGAGAGCCGAACCGGGCGAAGGCGGGCATCATCGAGAACAACCGGATCCTGCGCGGCCTGGCCGAGGCGCGCGGGATCGCGTTCGTCGACATCTTCGACATCTCGGGCGAGGCGGCGACGGATCGCGGCCTCGTCGCTCGCGACGGCCTCCATCCCAGCGGGGCGCAGTACGCGCGCTGGGTGGAGCGGATCGCGATGGTCGTCCGGGACCTGCTGGGCTGAGGGCCGACGCGGTCGTTGTCAGCCCTTCGGCTGGCCGCCCCCGTTGCCGCCGAGCAGCCCGCCGAGCATGCTGCCCAGGCCGCCGGCATCCATGCCAGCCGAGCCACCGGCGCCGCCGCCACCCATCAGGCCGCCCAGCAGCCCCCCGAGATCACCGAGGCCGCCGACGCCGCCCTCCTTGGGCAGCTGGCCGCCCGGGGTCAGGAAGTCGACGATCATCGGCAGAATGCCGGCGAGCATCGGCAGCAGCTGGCCGACGTCCATGCCCGACTTCGATGCGAGCTGGTTGACGGTGTTGGGGCCGAGCGCGTCGGCAAGCTTTGCAGGCTCGACCGGCTGATTCGAGCCCGTTGACACCCACGAGTCGACGGCTCCGCCGAGGCCGCCGGCCTTGAGCTGGTTCACAAAGCCTTCCACGCCGCCCCGTTCCCGGAAGACGTCCGAGATGGCGCCGACGAATTTCATCGGGTCGGCACCGCCGAGCCCACCCAGCATGTTCGAAACGTCCACGGCGATCTCCTTCGTTGCGGATATTCCTGTGACTGGCGGCCATTCTCACAGGTCGAGGATCAAGAGCACCTCGTCGACCGCCTCCTCGGTCATCGTCACGGGGCTGCGGTCGGACTTGAGCCGGTGGGCTGAGTCCGCGCCTCGTGCGGTCGGGTGATGGGAGAGCCGGTGTCGGCAAGATGGAGCGCGAGGTCGAGGTCATTCACAACCCGATCCTGGCTGGCACAATCGGGACCGCGTTGCGTCGAGGAGCCACATGACGTCCGACCCGATCGCCGATCGACCCGCCATTCCGGCCGAGTACGGCTCGCCGAACGATCGGACCAGCCTGCTGCCGTGGAGCCACGTGGTCGGGCGCCTCTCCGCCGCCCCCGTGTACTGGCTTGCGACGGTCGGGCGTGGCGGCCGGCCGCGGATCCGCCCGCTGGATGGCGCGTTCGTCGACGGCGCGCTCTGCGTCGGTGGCAGCACGGGGACCGCGTTGGTGCGAGACCTCCGGGCGAACCCGTACGTCTCGGTGAGTGTCGAGGCCGGCTCCGACGTGGTGATCCTCGAAGGCGACGCGGAGCACATGAAGGGCCGCGTCCCCCGCGATCTCGCCGAGCAGCTGGCGGCTGCCTCGAACTCGAAGGACCCCCAGTACGGGATGACTGCCGACGCGTACGGCGGCGCGGGCATGTTCGGCATCCGGCCGCGCTGGGCCGTCGCCTGGACGGCCTTCCCGAACGACGCCACGCGATTCCGGTTCGAAGACGCCACGTGACCGACGGCGCGGCCCCGATCGACCTGCTGGTCATTCGTGGCGTTCTGATCACCGTCGATGCGAATCGGCGCATCTTCCTCGATGGCGCCGTGGCGGTGGACGGGGGCCGGATCGTCGACGTCGGACGGACCGACGACCTGCGGCGGCGCTACGCCCCGGATCGCGTGATCGATGCGCAGGGTGGCGTGATCACGCCCGGCTTCATCGACGCCCACACCCACGTCTCGCAGCACCCTGGGGCGCGGCTCAATCCCGGACTCATGGCCCGAGGAGCGCGAGCACGGCCAATGGTTGCCGTACTGGACGAACCAGACACCTGACGACGATGACGCGTCCACGATGCTTGCCTGCCTCGAGATGGTTCGCAACGGCACGACCGCGTTCGCGGATCTCGGCGGCCACTTCGAGGTGGAACGCAAGGCGGCGATCCTGGAGCGGGTGGGCCTGCGGGGCGCCCTGAGCGAGATCGCCTGGGACCGGTCGCCCCATCCCGGGGTGGCGACCGGCGATACCGCGGAGTGCATTCGGCGCCAGGAGCGGGTCGTACAGGCATTGCCGTTCGGCGGATCCGGCTCGCGCGCCTGGGGATCGGTCGCGCTGCCCGGCATGGGGACGGCATCCGACGAACTGCTCATGGCGGGAAAGGCCATCGCGGACCGGGCCGGCGGGATCTTCTCAACGCACGCCTCGTTCGGCGACGCGGATACGAACGCTCAGCGGGCGCGTGCCGGGGGCCTCACGGCAAGCGCGCAGTTCGAGCGCCTCGGGATCCTCGACGCGCGGACGGCGCTCATCCACATGATCCGCACCGAGCCCTCCGAGGTGCCGCTGCTGGCGCGGGCCGGAGCTCACGTCGTGCACTGCCCGGCGGCTTCGCTGCGGGTCGGGATGGGCGTGTCGCGCGTGGGCGTCTTCCCGGAGATGGTCGCCGCGGGCATCAACGTCGCGCTGGGCTCCGATTCGGGCAACTATTCGGACTTCTACGATGTCGGACGGCAGATGTACCTGGCCGCGTCGATTCACCGCGAGGCGCGCGGCGTCATGCCGACGATCACGGCCGAGCAGGTCGTCGAGATGGCGACGATCAACGGGGCACGGGCGATCGGGGCGGGCGAGTGGCTCGGGTCATTGGAAACCGGCAAGCAGGCCGATCTGGTCATCCACCGCTGGAACCGGCCCGAGTGGCGGCCGGGCGTTGACCCGATCAACAGCCTCGTCTACAGCGCCCAGTCGGTTGCAGTCGACACGGTCATCGTGGGCGGCGAGGCGCTCCTGGAGGGCGGCCGCTTCACGCGCGTGGACGAGGAACGCGAACTGGCCGTGATCGACGAGGCGGCGCGTGCGCTCAACGCCCGATCCGGATTCCGGATCGCGCACCGCTGGCCGGTGGTGGAGTAGCGGTCAGGGTCTCCCTGCATCGAGGGTCGCAGCGTTCGTCGGGTGCCGTTGCCCGGCACCTGCCCACCCGGAGCGCGCCGGGCGCGATCGGTGGCAAGATGGCAGGACGCTCCGTGCCCCACCGGGACCCGGGCCGCCACATGACCACTTTCGCACTCCGCACGGGACCACCGGCCTGCTGCGGCTCGGCATCAGCGAAACGACGATCCACCTCGATGTCCCTCGTCCTCGACGGCCTGCACAAGCGGTTCGCCTCCGTCACTGCGCTCGACGGTCTGTCCTTCGAGGTGTCGGGCGGCCAGGTGTTCGGTTTCCTCGGCGCGAACGGCGCGGGCAAGACGACCACCATGCGCATCCTCCTGGGCGTCCTGCGCGCGGATCGGGGCCGGGTCAGCCTCGACGGGCGCGATCACGCGGGTCTCCCGCGCCGCACCTGGGGCTACCTGCCCGAGGAACGCGGCCTGTACCCGCGCATGACGGTCATGGACCAGCTGGTGTTCTTCGCCGGACTCTATGGCGTGCCGCGCGACGAGGCGCGCCGCTCCGCAGCGGACTGGCTGTCGCGCTTCCGCGTCCCGGAGTACGCCGACCGCCAGGCGGACACGCTCTCGAAGGGCAATCAGCAGAAGGTGCAGTTCCTTGCGGCAATCCTCCACGACCCCCAGGTGCTCCTCCTCGACGAACCGTTCACGGGCCTCGACCCGGTCAACGTGGCGCTCTTGCGCGAGGTCTTCCTGGAACTGCGTTCGCAGGGCAAGACGATCATCTTCTCCACCCACCAGATGGAGACCGTCGAGACGCTGTGCGAGTCCGTCGCGATCGTCGACCGAGGCCGCGTCGTGGTGGGCGGGAACCTGCGCGACGTGAAGCGCTCGCTCGGAAGACAGGTCGTGAAGCTCTCGCTCAACGGAGACCATCGGCTGGCATGGCTCGACGGCGTCGCCGGGACCAGGGTCATCCGCCGCGGGGTCGAGCAGTCGGAAATCGAACTGGACACGGGCGTGGAACCAGGCGTGGTGCTGCGCGCGGCCGTGGCTGCCGGTGCCGACGTTCGCCATTTCGAGATCGCCGACCCGTCCCTCGAGCAGATCTTCATTGACCACGTGGGGCGCCCGATCGACCCGCCCCTCCAGGGGCCCGCGGCCGCCGACCGGGCCGCCGCGGGGATCGTCGCATGAGCGAGCGGATCGCCGATCGACGGCACGACCCGCTCCTGCCGAACGCCTGGATCGTGGCCCGGCGCGAATACGTCGAGCGCGTCCGCAGCCGGTTGTTCGTCGTGTCGACGCTCGTGCTCGTCGTGCTGGCCGTCCTGGTCGCCTTCGCGCCGATCTTCGTGAAGGCGATTGATTCCGGCACGACCACGCGGGTCGCGGTCGCGGCCTCGGACGAGAAGCTGGCCGAGCGTGCGATCGCCATCATGGAGGGCGTCCTCAACGCGCAGGCCGGCGGCCGCGGGTCTGATGCCGCCAAGCCGTATGCCTTCGTGCCGTCACCCTCACGCGCACATGCCATCGACGATGTCAGCGCGGCGCGCGTCGATGCTGCCCTGGTTGCCCAGCGGACCGCGTCCGGGGCCATTGATTTCACGTTCTACACCGGCGAGGGCATCGGCCCCGACCGGGCGCAACTCGTAGGCGTGGGCACCCTCGCGGTGGCAATCCTGGATTGGACCTCGTCGAACACGGTCGTCGGCCGCGAGTTCACCCTGCCAACGCTCGACGTCATCGCGGCCGGGGGTCCCACGGCCGGGGGAGCGCCCATCACCAACGCGGAGTTCACGGGCCGCCGCGTCGTCGGCATCGTATTCGTGGTGCTCATCTTCCTGCTGCTCGTCGTCTACGGGATGTGGGTGGCTGCCGGCGTCGTCGCCGAGAAGACGAGCCGCGTCATGGAATTGATCGTGGCCGCGGGTTCGGCGCGCCAGCTGTTGGTCGGCAAAGTGGTCGGGATCGGCCTGGCGGGATTCACGCAATACGCGTGTGTGCTCGCGCCCGCGCTCCTTGCGCTCGTGCTCCAGGATCAGATCGCGACCGTGATCTTCGGGCAGGCAGATGCGTCGATCTCGCTGTCGCTCGCCGCGTTGACGCCCGGCCTGCTCGGTGCCTATGCGCTGTATGTCGTCCTGGGCTTCGTCCTCTATGGCTGTATCTATGCGGCCGCCGGATCGCTCGTTTCGCGCCCCGAAGACCTGCAGACCATCTCGCTGCCGTTGTCGCTGATCGCCGTCGCGGGCTACATGGTCGCCCTGCTCTCACTGTCGGGCGGACTGCCGAGCGTGACCCGCTTCGCGTCGTTCGTGCCGTTCTGGAGCCCGTTCGTGATGACCACCCGGCTGAGCGTCAGCCGCGTCGAGCCACGGGAACTCCTGGTGTCCTTCGGGCTGCTCGTGGCCACCATCGGCCTTGCGATCGCCCTCGCGACGCGGGCGTACGCGGCCGGTGTACTGCTCTACGGACAGCGCCCTGGCCTGCGGGCGGTCCTGCACACCATCCGCTGAGCCGCGTCTTCGAATCCCGGCGGCATCGACGGCGTCGCCCAGCCCGCAGGAGACGCTGCCGCCCGCGACCGTCACACATCTGCGCGAGCGGCGGATGGCGAGAACGAGAATCTGGGGTGCTAGGCTGCGGGACCAGTCGCGCTAGCAGCGGAGGGGGTTGCCGATGGCGCGTGTACCGGACGCGGCGAAGCTCAAGATGGCGATCGGGCGCGAGAAGCTGCGCGCCGCGATCGACGCGGACGGCGGTACAACGGTCTATGCCGCCCACCTGCTGCCGCACGCCGCGCCGTGGCTGCCGGGCGTGCTCGCGTCGGGCGTCAAGTTGCTCGAGATCACGCACGGCTCCATCTACCTCTCGCAGAACCCGCCGCGCCGTGATGTGGCCTTCGGGGGCCGCTATGAATCGCTGATGGCGTCGTACG
This sequence comes from Chloroflexota bacterium, assembly GCA_016875645.1. Classification (GTDB taxonomy): domain Bacteria; phylum Chloroflexota; class Limnocylindria; order Limnocylindrales; family CSP1-4; genus VGPE01. The sequence continues at coordinate 1,463 of VGPE01000127.1, read as the reverse complement.
GCGTGCCGGCGTCGGAGCTGGCAGCGCGGATTCGCCAGTTGCGGCCGGCGCTGGGGCCGGAGATCTTCCTCAACGTCGCCGCCGGCGGAACGTTCAATCAGATCGGCCCGGCAAAGTTCGACGAGGAAGGGGCGTTCCTGCTCTCGCAGGCGGGGGCGGACGGCATTCACTTCCACAAGTCGGATCTCGACGAGCTCGAGGAGCTCGTCGAGATCGCCCACGGCGCCGGCCTCCTGGCCGAGGCGTACGTCCACCGCGACCTCGGCAGGACGCACCCGTTCTCCTACATGGGCCTCCGCGCCGAGTCACCGGCCGACGTGCGCCGGATGGTCAAGGATCTCGAGGGGATCGGCGTCGACATCGTCGGGCTCATGTTCAGCGTGGACCCGCAGTACTACTCGCAGGTCGGCGCGACGGACCGCCTCCCAACGGATGTGCGCAAGCGCGTGAAGGCGCTCGTCGAGGCAGCAACGACGTTCACCTCGGTGGAGGGCCAGATCACCGAGGGCAACGCCCGCGAGCTGCGCCGGCTGGGCGCGAACATCCTGGTCCTGGGCACGCAATTCGACCTGGCGATCCAGGAGGCCATCGGCCGCGTGGTGCGCGAGTTCTCGGGGCGGCTGCCCGAATCGGCCGCGGCCGGCACGTCGCCAGCGTCCGAGAACACCGATGACTGACGCTGAGTCCCGCGTCGGGCGGATCCAGACCGTCCGCGGGCTCATCGACCCGGCCGACCTTGGCGTCACCATGCCCCACGAGCACTTGCTGATCGATCTGCGCTGCCTGCTGGCGCCGGCGCCACCTGAGCTCGGGGAGGGCTGGGCCGCGCGGCCGGTCAGCCCTTCGATCCGGGCGGATCTCGTGCACTGGCCGGCCACCAATTTCGACGACCTCATGCTCGACGACGAAGCGGCGGCAATCGCCGAACTGGAACCCTTCGCGGCTGCCGGCGGGCGGGCGGTCATCGACGCGACGACCATCGGCATCGCGCGTGATCCCGCGGCGCTGCGCCGGATCTCCGAGGCGAGCGGTGTCCACGTCTCGATGGGTACCGGCTGGTACGTCCACCTCTCGCACCCGCCCGAGATCGCGGCGGCGTCGGAGGACGCGCTGGCCGACCAGATGGTCGGCGAGATCGAGTCGGGCGTCGGGGGGACCGGCATCCGGGCCGGACATATCGGCGAGATCGGCTGCGAAGTGCCGACCGAGCTGGAGCTCAAGGTCCTGCGGGCGGCCGCGCAGGCCCAGGCGCGGACTGGCGCGATGCTGCTGATCCACCAGGTGTGGATGCCCGGCGACCGAGAGACGCCGCACCGGCTCCTGGACGTGGTGGAGCGGGGCGGTGGCCGGCTCGACCGAACGGTGCTGGCGCACATGGACCGCACGGGCGCCGATCCCGGGCTGCAGCTGAGCCTGCTGGAGCGCGAGGCGACGATCCTGTACGACATCTTCGGCTACGAGAA
>VGPE01000126.1 GCA_016875645.1 Chloroflexota bacterium | reverse complement strand
GCCGGCACCTCGCGCGCCGGTGAAACCGGGACCCGACCATCCGTGGCGCCGCGGCTAACCTGAGCCCAACGGTGACAAAGTCACTGGCCGACTAACGGGACAGAGTCACTGGCCGCCGACACGCGGTCCGGGCCGTGGTGTGAACGGCCGGTGGGCGACGGGCGGCGGGTTGCGCGGGGGCAGGCTGCACGGGGGCGGGCTGTGGCCGAGGGCGCCGGTTGCGGGCCGAGGGCGCGGCCCCCGTCCGTGACCCGGGTCGGATATCGACCGGGTGGGCATTCTCGGCACTTCGGGACGGTGATCGGCGCTCGGGTCGGCCATCGTCACGTGATGGCTGGCCACGCATCGACCCGGGAGATCGGCACGGGGACAACGGCCGGATGCGCGTCCGGATCCGCCCCCATCCGTCGCCCCGTCGCCTCGATCCGTCTTCCGAAGATGAAGGAATACTCACCGTGTCGATGCCGGGACGTCCGCCGATCAGAGGACCCATGCGGAGACCTCGTTCAAGAGGAGGCGGCCCCGCCGGGCGAGGCCGAGGTGGCCGGGGGGGCTGCGCCCCCGGGGCCGCAGACGCTGAAATCGGGCCGATCGGCCAACAAGAACGCCCGACGCCCGGTCTCAAACGCTGAGTCCGGGCCGGTCGCGAGCCGGAGGACCGCACAGCCCGGCTGACGTTGCGGCGTCGCTGGCGGACTTGCCGCCGATCAGAGGAGCCGTGCGAAGACCTCGTTCGAGAGGAGGCGGCCCCGCCGGGTGAGGCGGAGGCGATCGCCGGCGGCTTCGAGCAGGCCGGTGTCGATGCCCCACGCGAGGCCGGGCGCAGCGGCGGCCGGCACGGGGATCCCCTCGGCGAGTCGAAGGCCCAGGATCAGGCGCTCGGCGTTGGCCGCCTCGTCGTCGATCCACTCCGAGCCGCCGGGCGGCAGCGTTCCGGCCGCCAGCGCGGCCAGCCAGGGCTCGAAGGCCGCATCGTTCCAGCGGCGCGTGGCACCGTCGAAGGCATGGGCTCCGGGCCCGACGGCCTCGTGCGGCAGGCGCCACCAGTAGGCCAGGTTGTGGCGCGACGCATGGCCGGGCCGGGCCCAGTTTGAGATCTCGTAGTGGCGGTATCCGGCGGCCGCGAGCCGGTCCTCGGCGAGGGCGTACTGGTCGGCCGCGCGGTCCTCGTCCTGACCAGCGCGAGCACGTTCGCGCCATCGCCGCGCGCCGGGACGCAGCGGCAGGTGGTCGGCGCCGACTGCATCGTCGAGCGTCAACGCGTACAGCGAGAGGTGATCGGCGTCGAGCGCCAGAGCCCCGTCGAGGGTCCGCGCCCAGGAGGCCGCGCTCTGGCCCGGGACGTCGTACAGCAGGTCGACGCTGATCGAGGTGATCCCGGCCCGGCGCGCGTCCGTGACCGCGGACAGGACATCCTCCGGCGAGTGCCGTCGTCCCAGTGCGCGCAATTCGCTGGCGTCCAGGCTCTGTGCCCCGAAGGAGAGCCGCGTCACGCCTGCCTCCCGCCAGGCGCGCGGCTCGCCTCGCTCGTCGCGCCCCGGGTTCACCTCGAGCGTCACCTCGGCACCGTCGGCGATCCCGAAGGCGGCGTCAACGGCGTCCAACAAGCGCATCACGTCGGCCACCGGGAGCAGCGACGGTGTCCCTCCGCCGACGTAGACGGAGCGCAGTCCGACCGGCGATGCCGGCGCACGCAGGCGCAGTTCGGCCAGCAGCGCGTCGACGTAGTCGGCCACGCGGTTGCGGGGTCCGCGGGCGGCCGCCCCGGGCAGGACGACGAAGTCGCAGTACGGGCAGCGGGCCACGCAGAACGGAACGTGGACGTAGAGAGCGACCGGGGGCTCGGCGCGATCGGCACCGCTGCCGGGAACCGCTCGCTGCGGCGCGAGCGTCATCGGTCGGAGTAGGCCGGGTCCCCCACGCCGACGACGCGCCAGCCGGAGGGCAGGCGCTGCCGTCGCTCGAAGTCCTCCGGGTCGCGACCGCGTGGCACGACCCGGCCGGGGTGACCCGTGCACACGAAGACCGCGAAACGGGTGATGGCATGGCCAAGGAACGCCGCGCCGATGCCGCCGGTGGCGATGGCCAGCCAGCCGCTCATGAAGCCGACGACCACGATGAGAGCCAGCATGTAGAGGTCTCGGCCAGGCGCCCCGAGCCGGGTCGTGAGGGCGTAGAGGATCGCCTGGATCGCATTCGCGAGCGAGGCGTCCATGCCGGTCCCGAGCAGGAGGGCGAGGAGGAGCCCCCGAAACGCGGCTTCATCGATGAAGGTCGTCCCGATCGAGTTGAGCAGCGCCCCAGGGTAGGAGCGGCTGGCCGGGAAGCGCAGGCGCCGGTAGCGGAGCCACGCGAACGCCACGGCCTGGAGCGTGCCGATGGCCGCGAACGCGAGACCGAATAGGATCGCCTGGAGGCGGTCGCCCAGACGGAGAAACAGGCTCTCCGACGAGGTCGGGTGGATCAGGTCCACCGCGACGATCAGGCCGAAACCCAACACATACCAGGCGAGCCGTCGGCGCAATGAGGGCCGTCGGCCGGTCACGTCGGCCTCGTCGTATTCGGCCACGCCGAACTTCTCGGATTCGAGGCGCAGCATGATGAGCAGCAGGCAGAACCCGATGGCGATCAGGACGCGGAGCTGCTCCTCCACGGCTCAGCGACCCCCGAGGGGTGCCCGCCGGCCCCCGACGCCGGCGGCCCGATGACTCATGCGTCGCCCATCCGGAGCACGGCCAGAAATGCCTCCTGCGGGATCTCGACGGAGCCGATGCGCTTCATGCGCTGCTTGCCTTCGCGCTGCTTCTCGAGGAGCTTGCGCTTGCGGGTGATGTCGCCACCGTAGCACTTGGCAAGGACGTTCTTGCGCATGGCGCGCACCGTCTCGCGCGCGATCACGTTGGAGCCGATCGCAGCCTGGATCGGCACCTCGAACATCTGGCGCGGGATCAGCTCCTTGAGCTTCTCGGTCAGCGTGCGGCCGATCGCCTGGGCGTTGTCGCGATGGACGATGAGGCTCAGGGCATCCACGGGCTCGCCGGCGACCATCACGTCGAGCTTCACGAGGTTCGCCGGCCGGTAGCCGGCTTCCTCGTAGTCCATCGAGGCGTAGCCCTGCGATCGGCTCTTGAGCTGGTCGAAATAGTCGACGATCAGCTCCGCCAGCGGGATCTCGAAGTGCATCAGGACGCGCTGCGGGTCCAGGTACTCCATGTTCAGGAAGGCGCCGCGGCGGTTCGTGGTCAGCTCCATGAGCGGCCCGATGTACGACGAGGGCGTGATGACGCTGAGCGCCACCCAGGGTTCGTGGATCTCCTCGATGTCGGCAATGGGCGGCAGCAGCGCGGGATTGTCGATGCGCACGATCCCGCGGCCATGCGTCAGCTCCACCTCGTACTCCACCGAAGGCGCCGAGGCGATCAGGTCCAGGCTGAACTCGCGCTCCAGCCGTTCCTGGACGATCTCCATGTGGAGCAGGCCAAGGAAGCCGCACCGGAACCCGAACCCGAGGGCGATCGAGCTCTCGGGCTCGTACGTGAAGCTCGCGTCGTTGAGATGGAGCTTCTCGAGTGCGTCGCGCAGCAGCGGGTAGTCCTCGCCGCTGAGCGGGTAGATCCCGGCGAAGACCAGGCTCTTGGCCTCCTGGTATCCGGGCAGCGGGGCGCTCGCGGGGCGCGTGGCGGAGGTGATCGTGTCGCCGACCTGTGCATCGCGGACGCTCTTGAGCCCGGTCGCCACGTAGCCGACCTCGCCAGCGGTCAACTGTGCGACGGGCGCCAGTTGCGGGCGGAACACGCCCAGTTCGAGCAGATCGGACTCCACGCCCGACGCCATGAGGCGGATCCGGTCGTGCTTGTGGAGGGTGCCCTGGGCGAGGCGGACGTAGGTGACCACGCCCTTGTAGGCGTCGTAGTGGCTGTCGAAGATGAGTCCCTGCAGGGGTGCGGTGGGGTCCCCCTTCGGGGGCGGGACCCGCGTGACGATCGCCTCGAGGATCTCGTCGATGCCGCGGCCCTCCTTGGCCGAGGCCAGGATGACCTCCTCGCGCGGGATGGCCAGGACGTTCTCCAGCTCCTCCATCACGACCTCGGGCTGGGCCGACGGAAGGTCGATCTTGTTGATGACCGGGACGATCGTGAGGCCCTCGCGCATCGCCAGGTGCACGTTGGCAAGGGTCTGCGCCTCGATGCCCTGCGCCGCATCGACGACGAGAATGGCGCCCTCGCACGCCTGGAGCGAGCGGCTGACCTCGTAGCTGAAGTCCACGTGGCCGGGCGTGTCGATCAGGTTGAGGCCGTAGGCGAGGCCGTCGTTCGCCGTGTACTCGAGCCGGACGGCACGGGCCTTGATGGTGATGCCCTTCTCGCGTTCGAGGTCCATCGAGTCCAGCACCTGGCTGGTCATCTGCCGGGCGTCGATCGTATGGGTGAACTCAAGCAGCCGGTCGGCAAGGGTGGACTTGCCGTGGTCGATGTGGGCGATGATCGAGAAGTTGCGCAGGCGTGATTGTGGGGTTCGATTACCATCGTGGTCTGTCATCGGAGATATCAGCATGGCACAAGCGTTCGGTTACCTTCGGAAGTCATCCGTTCGGGACATGGCGACCGAGACGAGTATCGAGACTCAGGAGCGGGAGGTACGCAATCTCGCCGCTCGGTTCGGAGATACGGATATCACGCTTAAGTCAGACTGGGACGTGTCCGGTGCCGGGAAGTACACCAAGCGCCGAAGCGGGTACCTCGAACTCCGAGAGGCCATCGACTCCGGTCGGTGTTCGGCGGTCTACTCGTACTCGCTCAGTCGCCTTGGCCGGTCAGTTCACGAACTATCCTCACTATTTGACCTGTGTACCGCCCGGAACGTCCCGCTACGCCTCGTGGTGGATGCCGTGGACACGAGCACGGCATCGGGTCGGCTCTTGGCTAACGTCCTCGCCTCAGTCGCTCAGTTCGAGTCCGAGGTAGCGAGCGAAAGGCAGAACGCCCGGAACACGACGAAACGCCTAGCCGGTGAAAGTCTGCGGACACGCAAGCAGTACGGAGAGCGTGACGGAGACGAGCCCGATACCGTCCTGCGCGTCTTTCGTGAAGTCGGCTCGTATTCCCGTGCGGCAAAGCACCTAAACGCGATGGGACTTCCCGCCAAGGATGGCAAGGCATGGTGGGGGTCGTCAGTTCGGGTCGTCGTCATGCGCCTCGACCCTTCCATCGTCTCGTCTGGCCGTGGCCGAAGGGCAATCGGTGCGTTCGAGTTGTCGCGCCTACTCATCTGTCCGACCTGTCGCCGGTTCTTGACTGGCGGAAACACACCGCAGCGCCGGTACGCCTGTCGTGCCGGTGAACTTATGCCCCACCCGAAACTAGCGGTAGCCGAGGGTAAAGTCCTGCCGTGGGTCCGGGAGCGAATGACCGGCTACATCCTCCCCGGACGGCAGACCGATACCAGCCAAGAGCGCAGGACGCTAAACGAGAGGATGACCCGCACCGCCGACCTGTACACCGATGGCCTCATCGACCGAACGGAGTTGGCCAAGAGGTCTAAGCCGATTACCGATGCCCTCGCCGTGCTCGATGCATCCGCTCAGGCTTCCGAGTCAATCGACTGGACGGCAGGACCCGGAGAAGTCAATTGGCAACTTCGGACCCTGCTCCAAGGTATCGAACTTAGTCCCGACCTGACCCCTCGTAAACTCGTTTGGCATCTGGGCCTCAACGTCCGCTGGACGGAAGACAGCCCGACGCTTAGCGAGAGGGTGGACAGACTGATAGCCGAGGGTGGGCGGGTCCTGTACTCGGCTACCGACGAAGCGTAGGCGAACCCTTATGCCTCCGGTGTCGCTGCGACAGGGGCCGCGCCCGGAGCCGGTTCGGGAGCTTCGAGCTTAATCATCACCTGGTCTGCGCCGTTGTGGGCAACTAGCGCATAGATTAGGTTGCCGATGCCGAGAGTCCACCAGACGGTAAGCAGGGCGACGATGATATGCGTGCTCGTGCTACCCCATGTGGACTTCCGCATGAGGGTTGTACCCTCGCCCTCGCGCAGCACTTCGTAGCCCTGCGTGATGAAGTCGTCACGGACGGTCTCCATCTCTCGCCTGCTCGTGACTCGCCGTAGTCTCGGTGCGGCCACTGCGTTCCTCCCTTATGTGAACTCCCCTTGGGTTGTGTGGATAGCGCATCGCAGCGGCGTCCGTGCCGAAGCCTCATGCCGCCACCTTGTTCGGAAACTCACTCGGTCCAAGGTCGGCCCAGTTCGGTCCCTCGAAGTCGCGGTAGCACTCCCTGTCCGCGTGTTCCTGTGCTCGGCACGCACGCCGACTGACCAGTGGTAGCCCGTGACGCCAACGGCTCGCATTCGATACCGAGCAAGAGTCCCAACCGGACCAGTCGCGCCCATCCTCCCGCGCAACCCTCGCCCAGTTCGCAGGCTTGCAGTCGAGCGAGTGTCCCCGGGCGGGTCGCCAGTACGGCACGCCCCAGCGAGTTTCCCCGTCGTGGCACGGACAGCCGCAAAGGCTTGTTGTCTCCCTGCCAGAAAGTCCGCTAGGTGCCATTTCTGGTGTTTGTCCCCTCTCGCCGTGATATTCATTTCGCCCGGGTGGTGTGATTGGTCGTCCCAATGTTCCGGACCGCTCTCCGTCGTTCCTAGACTGTCCAGCGGCCATTCCCGCTTGTCCTCGTTCGCTCTGCTTTCCTGCCTCGCGGAGTCTTGCTGCTTCCGACCTTCGCTGAGCCCTCTCCCTGTTCCTTCGCGCCTGCTGCGCTTCCATCCTCGTTGTCATCATCGTGTCCCTCACTTTCGATAGTCCGGCCCTCTAGCCTGTGGTGTTGCGAACCCTGTTCGCCTCGCGGTACTCATGAGCCCCGGCCGCGGACGGCACGGACCACTCGCTCAGAGCGCGTACCAGTCCGCACACGGCTGGCTGGTCCGAATCCGCGGCTTGGCGCGTCGTACCAGCCGCGACAGTGCTGGGTGACGGGGGCGTCGCGCCCGAGGCGGGTCAGGTGTCGGCCCAGGTCGCCGCCGGCGGCTTCGGGGTTCGCCGGGCGCGCCGGCGGCGCGTGGGCAAGTGCTCGTGCACGTGGTGCACCTACGAACCGCACTGTGGCTTGGATAGGCGTGAGGCGCACCACGTGGCGCGCGACGGGGCCCTCGGTGCGGTCCGCAGGCCGGAAGCGGCGCTGGGGCGTGCCCGAGGTGCATGAGACGGCGGCGTTGCGGCTGGTTCGTGCACCCGGCGCACGAGAGGGGCCCGCGCCGAGCGTCACTCCACGGGCCGTGTGCCGCCGGTTTCGGCTGGCCGACCGCGACGGGCTCTGCTACGATCCGCGGCGCACATTTCGCGCCCGATTCACCTGCCCGTTCGTCGTGAGGTTCTGAAGACTTGGCCAGCAAGCCCCGAGGTTGGACCGGCGCCCGAACGCCGTCTGCGATCAAGCGTGTACGGCAGTCCGCCCGCAAGGCCGCCATCAATCAGCCCAGACGGAGCGCGGCCAAGACACTGGTCGCCAAGGCGATCCGCGTTGCGACGACGCCCGAGCTCGGCAATCCCGCAGAGGCCCTTGCCGCCGCGATGAGCGCGCTGGACCGCGCGGCGAAGTCGGGCGCGATCCACGCCAACGCTGCGAGCCGTCGCAAGTCCCGCCTGGCGCTCAAGATGGCTGCCACCGTGGGCGGCGCGTCGGTGCAGACGGCCCGAGCGGCCAAGTCGACCGGCGTCGCCGCTGCCGCGAAGGCTGCCAAGGCCCGCGTCGCCGCGTCCAAGGCGACCAAGGCGAAGGGCCCGCAGACCGCCGCGGGCAAAGCGCGCGCTGCGCTCACCCGGACCG